>SKKY01000131.1 GCA_007123515.1 Clostridia bacterium | reverse complement strand
TACTGTATGGGAACGTTTTTTTTAACTCCAAAAATATTTCACTATACATAATTTTCTGATGTCTGACTTAATTAAAATATATTATAAGGGGGAGATACGTATGTTTAGAAAGAGTATAGCGGTTTTTTTATCGTTTGTGATGGTTCTTAGTTTTTCCATGCCGGCATTTGCTCAGGGTCCGATTGACCCGCCAGGCAGACAGATGGCAGAGATGGTTTCCAATAAGTCTCTGGTGGCTTTAGGAGACTCCATCACGGCTGGTTATGGCTTGGAGCGTAATCTTAACAGGGTTTCAAGAGAGGCCTATCCACAGTTATTAGGAGATGAATTCGGTTATCGGGTCACAAATTTAGCCGTAGCCGGAATGACATCCGGAGAATTACTGGAGATGGTCAAAAATAACAGCCGGTATCGTAATGTCATAGAAAAGGCCGATGTAATAGTTGTCAATACCGGCGGAGCCGATCTTCTACATCAACTAATAATGATTACTGAAACAGGAACTTTAAATCCTGTGGCTCTTCAGGCAGCAATTGCTGAGGTGCTAAGTAATATCGGGAATACTTTGACTGTCATTCGTACGGAATTAAATACAACAGCACCAATTCTGCTGTATGGCTTATATAATCCTTTATACGAGGGCCATCCGGCATTTGAAGGGACAGAATTAACCTATACTAGTTTGAATCTATTGATTAGTATAGCTACACAAGGCACATATCAAAATATAGATGATTTGATGGAAACAGCCATTAATGCAAATATCGTTGCGTTTACTGATATACCTTTATCTGGAGGTATTTATGTAGATGCTTTTGCTGCTTACAATGATCAAAATAAAGCGACCTTGTTGGTTGATTATGTTCATCCAAGTAGAAAGGGTCATATGGCATTGTTTTTCGCAGCGTTAAAAGCTATGGGTTTACCTGTAGCTGCGTAATATGAAAAGTGTATAGTATAAAAAAACGTAACCTAAAAGCATCTTTTCTGATATTAAAAGAAGCTCCTCTAAAGACGTAGTTCTTTAAGGGGAGCTTCTTTATGAGGTGCTTATTTAAGATCTTACCTCAAAGGGTACAATCATAGTATAAAGACAAATACTTAAAAAGCGGTGATATAAGTGAGTAAGCTACAATACAATGCCCTTCATACAGATCTGTACCAGCTGACCATGATGCAAACCTATGTTAAAAAAGGACTTCATAATCAAAGGGTAGTCTTTGATATGTTTTTCAGGAGCCTTCCTTTTGGAAATGGCTATGCGGTCTTTGCTGGTCTAGAACAAATTATGGATTTTCTGACCAACCTCTCATTTTCTAAATCAGATCTTGCCTACTTGGAATCCAATGGATTTAGTCAGGATTTTCTGGATCTTCTAAAAGATTTTCGATTTACCGGCGATGTCTACTCGGTAAAAGAAGGAGAAATCATTTTTCCCAATGAACCGGTTCTAACGGTAGAGGCAAGAATTATAGAAGCAATGCTCATCGAGACAGCGCTCTTAAATATTTTTAATCATGAGACGCTGATAGCCACTAAAGCCAGTCGTATGAGAGAGGCTGCCGGAGATAAGAAATTAATTGAGTTTGGAGCCAGAAGGGCTCATGGTTTGGGCGCTGCACTTTATGGTGCTAGGGCAGCCTATCTTGGTGGTTTTGATGGAACCTCTTTAGTAGAGGCCGGAAAACAATTTGGAATTCCTGTCTTTGGAACAATATCCCATGCTTTTGTTCAAAGCTATGAAAATGAGCTGGACTCCTTTATTGACTATGGAGAAGAAAACGAGGGTAATGTAGTGTTGCTGGTTGATACCTATGACACGTTGAAAATAGGGGTTCCGAATGCAATAAAAGCTGCAGGGAAACTTAAAGAAAAAGGGATTGCTGTTAATGCCATCAGGCTGGATAGCGGAGATATGGCTTACTTATCCAAAGTCGCCAGAAAGATGCTGGATGATGCCGGTTATACGGATATTGACATTGTGGCTTCAAGTGATCTTGATGAAGAAACCATTGCCAATTTTGAAAAACAGGAGGCTAAGGTTGACACCTATGCAGTGGGAACTAAATTGATTACAGCCTACGATCAGCCTGCTTTAGGAGGAGTCTATAAGCTGGTGGAGCGTATTGATCGGGGAAAGAGAATTCCAAAGATAAAGGTTTCTGATGACGTCGAAAAAGTATTGATCCCTGGAAGAAAAAGATTGTATCGGATCGTTAATCAAAAAACTAATAAGGCTGAAGCAGACTACATTGCCCGTTATGACGAAAAGCTTCCGGAAGAAGGTGCGGAGTTATTGTTATTTGACCCGGTGCATACCTGGAAAAAGAAAACCGTAAAAGACTATAGGGCGATAGAATTACAGGAAAAAGTTATGGAAAAAGGAAAAAGATGTCTTCCGGAAGTGACTCTTGACGAGAGTAAGAGCTATAAGGAGAAGGCAATGATGTTGTTTTGGCAGGAACATAAAAGAATGGTACATCCGGCAGAATACTATGTGGATCTGTCGTTGGAATTATGGGAGTTGCGCAGGGATATGATTGAAGAGAAACGAAAACAAATTAATGTTGAAAGAAAAGAAGAACAGTGCTAAAGTTTCATTTATGTATAGAAATATGCATAAAATGAGCAAAAAGGACACGGTGTTGATGAAATCAGAAAATGCAAAACAAACTATAAATGGCTTTATTGATACTGTTCCGTTGGGCATTAGCACTTCGATTTATGGACTGGTTTACGGTGTGATGGCGGCAAATGCCGGACTGAATATTTTCGAAACGATTGCGATGTCTGTTTTTGTTTTTGCCGGTGCTTCACAGATGACGGCCGTTCAGATGATTGCTATCGGAAGCGGAGCTTTATCAATTATTCTTACCGTCTTTATTATCAATCTCAGACATTTTTTAATGGCGGCTTCCTTAGCACCCTATCTAAAAAATGAGTCCGTGACTAAAAAAATGATCACATCCTTTTTTATGACCGATGAAAGTTATGCGGTGACCTATAGTCAATTCCAGAAAGAACCACCCACAAGTTCCTACTTCTTAGGCAGTGGTTTAAACATCTACCTCTTTTGGGGTTCATCGGGAGCAGTTGGCTATTTCTTCGGCAATTTGATCTCAGCACAGATGAGCTATGTTTTTGATTTTGCCTTTGTGGCCGCCTTTATCGGAATGATCGTTCCGATGGTCAAAACCAAACCAGCTGTTGTGACAGTCTTGGTGTCTGCTGTTATTTCAATTGTTGGCAGCTTATATATACCCGGTAAATGGTACATCATCATAGCCGGTCTCTTTGCCAGTTTTGCCGGGTTCCTTGCTTCAGAGCTAATTGAAAAAAAGAAGCAAAAAGAGAAAGGGGTTATAACCTATGAATACTGAGATCATTTTGCTTATCTTCGGTGCGGCTATAGCTACCTATCTGACTCGCTTTCCTTTAATGATCTTTAGTGGCAGAGGCGATATATCTAAAAAAACCGTTAAATTTATGAGCTTTATTGCGCCGGCTGTATTAACCTCATTGATCGTTCCGATCATTTTTATCCGTGAAGGCTCTGTAAACCTTTCGCTGGGTAACCTATATATTCCGGCAGCTTTGATTACGGTATTAGCGGCCTATTACAGCAGAAATATGCTAATTTCGGTGATAACTGGAATCTCAACAGTTGGACTATTGATGCTTTTGTTTTAAATGATTCTAAAATGGTTATTTATAGAGAGTACGTTTATTAATGAAAGGATGAAGTGATGATGAATAAAGTAGTTTTCTTTGCTTTTAGCGGTAACAAGATGGGCATTAATCATATTTTTCTTAATGTCCTGGATTTACGGGAAAAGGAGATTGACGCGAGAGTGGTGATTGAAGGAGAAGCGGTCACCCTGATTAGAGAGTTTGAAGAATCGAATAATCCATTGTACAAAGAGGTAAAAGATAAAGGATTAATTGATTCCATTTGCAAAGGATGTTCAGAAAAATTAGGTGTTCTTGAATACAATGAAACAGTAGGCATTCCTATTACTGGAAGCATGAAAGGGCATCCTCCGATGGAGCCCTATATTTCAGATGGCTATCAGGTGATTACGCTGTAAAATAAAAAGTTACTTCAGAGCGAAAAAGATGATATAATGACCCTTGTGTTTTGTTTTTCAGACACGAATACGATCACGAGGGGCAAAGAATTTGAAATTATTGAGAAAAATGATTTATCCGACGGTCAGCTCAACAGAAGGAAGAATTTTCGAAAGAAGAGCGGCCAGAGGAATTGTTCTTGAAGATTCAAAGATATTATTAATGTATACGAAACACTATAATGACTACAGTTTCCCTGGCGGTGGTGTAGACCTGAAAGAAGATCTGATGCAGGGGCTTAAAAGAGAGCTGCATGAGGAAACAGGCGCAAAAGGGATAGAGGTTATTTCTGAATTTGGTTATATTGATGAGCTGCGTCCCCACTATAAGCCGGAATTTGATTTGATTCATATGCTGTCCTATTTTTATCTTTGCAAGACGGATAAAGAGTTCGATACTCCAAAACTTGAAGACTATGAAATTAAAAACGGAATGATGCCTGTATGGATAGATGTCCGTGAAGCGATTGAACACAATAAGAACGTGATAAAAGCAAAAGAAAAAAGCATGGGGTTATCGATAGAAAGAGAAACCTTTGTCATGGAAAAAATATTAGAGCAGAATCTGATGTAGCAGATTCTGCTCTTTTTTATCCACCATCAATGACCGGCACGGTCGAACCACCATAGGGAAGAATTAATGCTTCCGGTGAGCCCCCGTGCTTTTTTTGCACCTTTTTTATGGCATCTTCAAGACTTGTGCAGGGAATAAAGCCCATTTTTTTTATTTCCTGTGGAACCATTTTTGAAACCAGGAAGACATCCACTTTTTTTGCTGCTTCCACAGAAGCATAAAAGACATAGCCCGGAATCGTAAAATCCTTACGTAATTCATGATCAAGACGCCCCTCTTGTAAAGGAATGGTCCAGTTAAAGAAGGAATCAGCACCGGCTCCGTCGGAACACTCTGAAAGAAGAATCAAGGAGCCGCCTTTGTTTATGGCTTTAACGGCATTAAAGATAGTTTTGGTTGTCTGGTAAAGATTAATATCTTTTGGATAGCCACCACAGCTAGCAATCACCAGATCGGTTTTACCAACAACAGGGATAAAATAGTGACGGCGGATCCACTCAGTCCCTTCAAGCCAGGCATCATACCAGTGACCGGCAAAGATTTCTGCCAGCTCGCCCTGGTCATTAGTGGTTACATTAATAAGAAAATCAGGATCTAATAGAGCACAGGCCTCCATCATATCTTTATGCAGCGGATTATTTTCAAGAATGCCGACTCCGATCAATGAACTGGATTTTTCAGAAAACGGGTCGAGAGTCAGCAAGTGGTTTTGCTGAATGGTGCTGTATGAAGCAATCCCGGGAAGGATGCTTTTTCTGCCGCCACCAAAACCAGACATTAAGTGTGGAGCAATCCCTCCGGTCAGAATCACTTTATGATCAGAAACCAGAGAATTAATATAGACCTGATGCCCCAAAGAGGTCGTTCCTATGGATATCATTTCATCTTTTTTGGAATCATGATCCATTATGTCAAATCGGCTGAAAATTTCGTCACCGACCAGGCAGCGCTTTTCCTCATCCGTTTGATTACGATGAGTTCCTGTGGCTGTTAAAAATGCAATTTGAGAATCGTTGATTCCCAATGAATGCAATTGCGAAACCAGGCTGGGAAGAAATGAGGGGTAATTTATCCACGCTCTTGTAATATCTGAAATAATGATCGCTACCTTATCGTCTTTTGAAAAAAGATCGTTAAAAGGAAATGAATTAATGGGTGAGTCCAGAACTTCCTTCAGTCTTTTAGCCGGATCATCGAGTTTTTTGACTTCATTAGCTGTTATCTGTCCATGTATTTTCAAGCTGTCGGTCGGTAAAACAATGCGTTCTTTACCGTATTTGAGTGTAATATCCATACTAGATCACCATCCTTACATTTTTTATCATACACTCTGGCAGAGAATTATACAAATTCATTTTATTACAAAAGATTTTCTGTGTATAATGATAGCTAAAGGAAGGTGAGTGTATGAATGAATTGGTCAAAAAGACAAGAATTATGATTATTATATTCTTTTTATTATTCCCTCCCCTTGTCTATTTTAGTTTGTATCTTCCTTTGAAAAATGAATTAGAACATGAGGTAATAGAAAATTATAAGTTGCTGGCCGATTCTAAAGCCCAAAGAATGGAAGAATTTATTCGCAGAGGCCGGGAAGGAACAGAAAGCATTTCCAGCCGAAGTGTTATCAGAAATAAAATAGTGGAGTACCGTGAAAACCTGATTACCTTTGAAGAGCTCTATGAATTTACCCTTCCGAGGTATTTAGATGGCATAGAAGCCCTTGATAATGTGGTCTTTTCAGCAAGGGAAGTCAATGATACCTTCCTTCTTACCACAGGTGACCATTCTGGCTTTCAGATCCCTCCGTTTACGGATAGACCTATGACTCAGACAAAAATTGTTGAGCAAGACGAAATATTATGGGTGCGTTCGCCGTTGTTTTTTGGTCCGGAGGTAATCGGTTACGATATCATTGCTTTTTCTATGAATCAGTTTCTTCAGGAAATTGAATCAGAACGAATTGAGCTGAGTTTTCTTGAAGAAAGCTCATTTACCGGCCTGCTAAGTGATTCCGGAGATGTTCAGGTGGTTCATAATCTTTCTTTAACCGAGAATTACATAAAAATGACAGTGCCTGAAGAGGTTTTGTTTGAAAGAGTCAGCCGAACAACACAAACCAGCTTTATTATCTTTGTATTGATTTTTTTAGCAACAATTATCTTTGTTAGTTACTTTTTATTAAGAAATGCCAATCGGGTCGTTCAAGAATATGAAGTCCAAAAAAATATTGCGGAAGAAGCAAGCAGAACCAAAAGTCAATTTTTAGCTAATATGAGTCATGAATTACGCACACCATTAAACGGTGTGCAGGGATTTGCTGAGCTATTAACAAAGACAGAAGTAAATAAAGAGCAGAATGAATATCTCTCCTATATCACTTCTTCAGTCAGACATTTATTGATCATTATTAATGATATATTGGATCTTTCAAAAATTGAAGCCAGAAAACTCGAGTTTGAACAAAAATCCTTTGATCTGAAAAAAACATTAGAGGAATCCGTATGGCCTCTTTTACCTGAGGCGAATAAGAAAAACGTTCATTTAGACATTGATCTTGAAGAACATTTGCCTGAAATTGTTGTTGGAGATTCATTTAGACTACATCAGATCGTCACAAACCTGCTAAGTAATGCTGTTAAATTTACTAAAGAGGGTTCAATCAGACTGTCTGCCAGGCTCCTGGAGAAAAAGGATCAGACAGTCTGGGTTGACATAGAAGTCGAAGATTCGGGTATAGGTATTAAAGAGGAAGATCATAAAAGAATTTTTGATTCTTTTACTCAGGCAGAAGAAGGTAACAATCGGCTGCATAAAGGAACAGGCTTAGGCCTTTATATTACTAAAGAGATTATTTCAAAGATGGGTGGGGAAATTTCTTTGCAAAGTGAACCCGGTAAAGGTTCAGTTTTTAATGTCCGTCTTCCTTTTTTAATATCATCAGAAGAGCGAACCAATCATCAAAAAGAAACGCTAAAAGCCGCTTCTTCATTTGAAAAGCGTAGAGATTTTTCCCATCTTAAAGTTCTGATAGCTGAAGATGATCTGACAAGTCAGATCTTAATCAGTAAGATGTTTGAGTTATACCAGATAAAGCCCGATATCGTATCTGACGGTGAGCAAGCTGTAAAATGTGCGTCAGAACAAAAGTATGATCTGATTATTTTAGATTATCAAATGCCAGTGTTAGACGGTATGGAAGCAATCCGTCAGATCCGCAGGTCGGAAGCAAATCATGATACAAAGATTGTAGCAGTAACGGCACAGGCGATGAAGAATGACAGAGAAGCTTTCCTAGAAGCCGGATTCTCAGACTATATTAGTAAGCCATATACGGCAGAAGATTTATATAAATTGTTGTAGGATATGAGGTGGATTGCATTGAAGAAAAGAAGTATGTTTGACATTATCGGCCCCGTCATGATCGGGCCATCTAGTTCTCATACCGCGGGTGCCTTGCGGATCGCACAAATTGCCTCCGGAATTTTACAGGATCAAGTAACGGAAGCTGATTTCTATTTGTATGGTTCTTTTTCAGAGACATATAAAGGACACGGTACGGACAGAGCGCTACTTGCCGGTATCCTCGGTTATTCACCTGATCATCCGGATATCAGATACGCCTTAAGTATTGCTGAACAAAGAAGAGTGCGTTTTGCCTTTATTCCGGCAACGCTTGAACAGGGTATGCATCCTAATACTGTAGGGATAGAATTAAAAAGCCATTCAGGCAAAGAGCTCAGGATTGTTGGGTCTTCTGTTGGTGGAGGCGAGGTCTTAATAACCTCGATTAATGGAATAAAAGTAGAGTTTTCAGGAGAATATCCGACTCTGATCGTCGAACAGCAGGACAGGCCAGGTGTTGCTGCCCATATAACCTATGTGTTAGCGGAAAGTAATGTTAATATCGGGACAATAAAAATGTACAGAGAACATCGAGGAACTAAAGCATTTACCATTCTTGAGACAGATGAGTCGGTGAGTTCTGATATCATTGAAAAAATAATAGAGAATAAACATATTTACCATGTGTTTTCAATAGTGCTGTAGAAAGGAGCCGGTTATGTTTCGAAGCGGAAAGGAATTACTGGAATTTTGCAGCATTAACCAATGCAAAATTTCCCGGGCAATGATTATCAGGGAAATGCAGATATTTGAAACAACGGAAGAAGAGATTTATCGGAGAATGATAGAGCAGTGGAAAGTAATGGAGTCATCAATTAAACAGTCTTTAGAAAAAGATGTACAGACCATTAGTGGTTTGCTTGGTGGAGAAGCAAAAAAGATGAATGATCGGACTCAAAAGAATCAGTCGGTCTGCGGAAAAGTCATGTCGAAGGCAATTACCTATTCTATGGGAGTGATGGAAGTGAGCGCTTCGATGGGGCTGATTGTGGCAGCTCCTACAGCAGGCTCGGCAGGTATTTTGCCGGGAACATTACAAGCTCTTCAGGAAGAATATGGCTGGGATGATCTTATGATGGTTGAAGCGTTGATCCATGCTTCAGCGATTGGGATGATCATCGCAGAGCAGGCAACATTATCCGGAGCGGAAGGTGGTTGCCAGGCCGAGACGGGTTCAGCCGCAGCGATGACCGCTTCGGCTATCGGGGAACTATTAGGGCTAAATCCTGAAGACAGCCTGCAAGCAGCGGCCATTTGTTTGAAAAATGTAATGGGATTGGTTTGCGATCCGATTGCAGGCTTGGTGGAAGCCCCATGTCAGAAACGAAATGCTATGGGAAGTGCGAATGCCCTAATTAGTACTGAATTAGTGATGGCCGGCATACCGAGTATTATCCCTTTTGATGAAGTGGTTATAGCAATGGGTCATGTTGGCCAAAGCATACCAGCCTCTTTAAGAGAAACCGCGCTCGGAGGGCTTGCAGCAACGCCGACAGGGTGTATGATAAAGAGAAAAATGGTTAATCATATTTAAAAATCCAGAAAATAAGGAGTTATTATGAGTCATATTCATATTCCTGATGGAATTATCCCGCCATTTTTATGGATAGCAGGGTATCTAATAACGATTGCAATAATTTTTATGATTATTAGAAAGATTAATCCAGAGGAAGCCAGAAAAAAAATACCGTTTACCGGGCTTGCAGCAGCAATTATGCTGATTGGGATGTCTGTTCCGTTATTTATTATTCCTGTTCACTTAAGTCTGGCTGTTTTAACCGGAATTTTAGTCGGACCATCACTAGGCTTTTTAGCCGTCTTTGCGGTCAACATTACACTGGCTTTATTCGGGCATGGAGGGATTACCGTTGCCGGGATAAATACCCTTGTGATTGGTTCGGAAGTGCTGATTGGTTACTATCTGTTTAACGCTTTGAAAAATCGCATCTCTTTATTTGGTGGAGCTTTTATGGCCACTGTTTTGGCGGTGATGGTTTCGTTATCGATGATGGTGGGTTTGGTTGCCTATACGGCCGGAGTCGCGGAGGCCCTGCCACATGGAAATGATGAACATCATGACTGTGCTTTTCATACGGAGGATCATGAGGAAGAAATTAGCCATGCCGTTGAAGGTGTTTCCTATTTCTTTTTTTCCGGATGGGCGGCTCTCTTTATGATTGTTACTGCCGGACTTGTATTAGAAGCCTCGGCAACCGGGCTGATTATCAGATACTTTTCAAAAGTCAGACCGGATTTGCTTAACAGTTCGGAGGAATGAGTATGCACTTAGCCGATATTGACTATATTGCCGTAAGTGGGAAAAGCAGCATGCATAAAGCCGGAGTATTTTCAAAAATTATTTTCACCATGCTGTTATTAACAAGCGTGATTATTACAAATGATATCGAAAAAATTCTTGTGATTATTGCGATCACTTTGGCTTTCTTTTTTCTGTCCGGCGTGCCTTTAAAGCAGGTGATTCATATGGCCATGTATCCGGCTTTTTTTAGCTTGCTTTTTGCTTTTATTATGGCGCAACAGTCGCTTTTATTTGGTCTTCTTATTGTACTAAAAGCCATTAGTGCAGCGTTACTAATGATTCTGTTGATTACCACAACAACCTATATCGACTTGTTTTCTTTCTTGTCTTTGTTTTTACCTGGATTGTTGGTCGATATTTTCTTATTCACATATCGATCTTTTTTCATTTTACTTTCGAAATTAAGTAATCTTTTCCGGAGCATTCGCTTAAGAGGAGGATATAAGCCGTTGTCGCTATTACAAAACATCAGAAATATAGCCGGTATGCTTGGTCTGCTTGTCATCCATTCACTGGAAATGAATGAAAGAATGTATAAAATTTATTCCCTTAGAGGCTATCAGGGTAAACTTCCTGTTTATGGCCGGATGTCTATAGAAGGTGTTTTTGATATAGTACTGATCATTACCGGAATCGTTATTTTGACAGGAGTGTATCTTCCATGGAACCTATTATAAAAGTGGCCTGTTTAAAGCATGTCTATCCCGATAAAACAGAAGTCAGTGTTTGTGGCCTGGAATTTGTTGTAAAAAAAGGGGAACGTGTTGTGATTTTAGGACCTAATGGAGCGGGAAAAACAACATTGCTGGCCCATATTTTGGGATTGCTTTCCCCTATTGAGGGAATAGTTACGGTGTTGGGGAAAGATCCGTACCGGTCGTTTAAAGAGATCAGAAAAAAGATTGGTGTTGTTTTCCAAAATGTTGATGAGCAAATCATCGGACCAAAAGTCTATGACGATATTGCTTTTACCGCTAGAAATGATGGATTATCGGAGCAGGAAGTTAAAGAGAAGGTAGCTGCCATTGCTAAGGAACTTAAGATTGAGACAATCATGGAAAAAATACCGCATTACTTGAGTGGCGGACAGCGTAAAAAAGTAGCACTGGCCGGTGCTTTGGTCATGAACCCGGAAATCCTGATTCTTGATGAGCCTTTTGATGGTCTTGATCCGGAATCAAAAAAAGAAATGATTGTAACCATTAACCGTCTTCAGCAAACGCTTGGCACAACCATTATTATGACGACCCATGATATTAATATCGTTCCCTCGGCAGCCGATAGGGTCTATATTTTACATCAGGGCAATATTGTCGCAACCGGGACTCCTGATGATATTTTTTGTCAGACACAACTGCTTAAAGAGGCCAGTCTGGAATCACCTATTTTGCATGATCTTTTTTTTCGGTTAAAACAGAAGGGGCACACCAATAGTTCGCCGGCTACTGTTGAAGAAGCTGAAACAGAAATAATAAGAATGATTAATCAGCAGCAACAAAGGTAGAGTATTATACTATTTTCTTTGCACAATACCTCTTAGAAGTCGTCCGAGGATATCAGAGCCTGTGATGACTTTTTTTTCTGTACCCCAATAGACAATAATATCCTGATCCACCACATCATCTTCACTGTGTAGTGGATGGACTTTGAGGGTTGGCAGAATATGACCAAGTGGTGTATGACCGTCCTTGATGATGATCGGGCGATGACAATGCCAGTAAGGATTAAAAGTGGAGGCTCCAAAGAGGGCAGCGCGTAAAAACTTATCACTATTGATTACCATTCTTGGTTCGCCCTGCACATCGGTAATAATAATCCACTTTTTTCCCGATGATTGTAATAGTCCCAAAAAAGGGTCTTTAGAGGATGAGTGAATTTCCGGAAATACGGGCAGATTATTTTCAAAAGGAAGGCTGATAATGCTTTGTGGATCGATGATTTCCCCTTCATATTTAATGGGCAGATCATCAAGAGCCAGAAAGTTTAAGGCTCCGATGCCTTCAACTTCATCAATTTCCGTTTGTGTAGATACCATATGCATGGTAATCAGATCCCGTAATTCCTTTTCTTCGAAGAACAAAATGGCCTCTCTGCCAAGCCACTTATCAAGAATCATAGCGGTAGGTTTAGCCACCGGATACAGGATGAATTGATACATTCTGATTAGAGGCGAAAGAGTAGAAGCCACTTTCATTGCATGTCTTGAAAAATAGGCTTGCGGCATAATTTCTCCGGCGATGGTGATTAATACGGTCGAAAACAAGAAGGCCGATACGCCCGCTAAGACCGAACCGGAGAGCAAAGCCAATAGTACATTGACCGAGACATTGGCCCATAATATTGTCACCAGCAGAAAATTGGAATTTCTGCGGAGATCTAAAATTTTTAGAGCCGCCTTATTATTTTTTTCTGCTTCAATTTCCAGCCGCAGCATACTGATACTGAAAAATGCAAGATTAAGTCCGGACAGCATAGCTGATTGGCTTAAGCAGATGAATATACCAATCCAAATAAAAAGGGTCATAGTATCGCCTCTTCTTTATTTAATGTTCATTTATGTTGAAAGTACTTGTTTCCTTTTATTAAAAAAATAACGGTAAGAAAGATAGCAGGCAGTAAAAGAAGCAATCGATGTTGTGGACAACAGCATAAATGTCACCATAATCTGGTACTTAATAGCCAGCATCGGTGGTGTTCCGGCTAAAATCAAACCGGTCATCATACCTGGTAAAGAGACAATACCCAGTGTTTTAGCCGAGTCAATGGTCGGAATCATTCCAGTTCTGATCGAGTCTCTGATGATTTCAGATGATGCCGGGAATATATCAGCGCCCAGAGCCAGTTTCGTTTCAATAACGTCTTTTTTATCGTAAAAGCCAGTAACCATCTGTCGGTAGGAGAGACCCAGTGCCACCATGGCATTGCTGATAATCATTCCTCCTATCGGGATCATCTGGTACGGTGTAAACTGAATGGTATTAGATAAAAGTAACACTGTAAAGGTAATCAGGGCACCTGCAGAGATGGCAATAAATGAAGTCCGAAGGGCATTAGGGATGCCCTTTCCTCTTTTAGATGCATTCCATGAAGCATTAAAAGCCATTATGATCAAAAGTAAGGCCGTGAAAAGTGGGTTTTCTAATCCAAAAATGATTTCCAAAAGAAAACCAACGGCAATCAGCTGCAGAATGGCTCTTATTACGCTTATGATGGTGTCCTTTTCCAGCTCAAGCTTTTGCCAATAAGAAAAAAGCAAGGCAATTCCTACTAAAGATGAAGCGATGACTAGGGAAATGATTTCAATTTCTTGTGAACCGTTCATAGCATGCCCTCCTTAGCGCAAATCTTTCCTTCGGCAATTGTGATTCTCTTATCGCTCAATCTTAACCTTTGATCTGGACTGTGGGTAATCCAGAGAATGGTTAGTCCGTCATGATAAAATTTTTGAATAGCTTTTTCAACAATAACGGTATTTTCCTGATCCAAAGCAGAAGTAATTTCATCGAGCAAAAGAATGTCCGGAACAAAGATAAGGTTTCTAAGTAAAGCCAGTCGTTGCTTTTCTCCTCCTGATAAGTTGGTAAGGTTGGTTTTTATAATAGCCTGATTAATCTCGAACAGTTCAAATAGTTCCTGCACCCTTAGCGGGTCATAGGGCAGATTTCTAATCTCAAAAGGGAAGGCTAAATTCTCTTCAATGCTTTTACCGAATAACACCGGTGACTGAAAGCAGTATGAGACTCTTTTTCTAAATTCCACAGGATCGTATGCGCTCGCTGGTTTTTCATGGAAAAAAATGGTTCCGTTTGTCGGCTCGATTAGATGAGCACAAAGCTTAAATAAGGTGCTTTTGCCCCCACCAGAGGGGCCATTAACGACAATGAAATCATTTTGTTTAATCGAGAGCGAAAGCTTGTCGATAATAACTTCACCCTGATTTTCATACGTTACACCTTGTAATTCCATGATGGTACTCATCAGATCACCCATTTCTTTTTCCTCTGGCTAAAGAGGCAAAGACCCCTGCCAGGCATAACAGACTGAAAATGGTAAATAGTATTTGATTACTGGCTAAAAATAAATGATTGGTTTCTGCGGTAATGGCAACATCTGCCAGTCCTTTTGAAGAAAGAACCAGCATGACAATGCTCATGCTAAACAACATACCCGTTAATCTCATGGTTGCCACCGTTGCTGAGGCAATTCCGTAAGATTTTTTTTCAACCGAGCTCATTATGGCATTAGTATTAGGCGATGAGAAAAAAGCAAAACCAAGCCCTAAAAACATAAGATTAATGATAATCAGGGATAGTGGGGTAGCAGCATCTAAAAAAATCAATGGTATTAGTCCGGCTACCAGCATGCCCATACCGGCAGAGGCTAAAATACGGGGCTCTATGGTATCGGATAATCTTCCGGCTAACGGTGAAAAGACAGCCATAATCACAGGCTGAGAAATCAGCACAAGTCCCGCAATCTGAGGGTCAAAGCCTTTAATATATTGCAAATAGAGGCTTAATAAGAATCCAATGGCAAAAGTTGCGCAGTAATTAATTAATGCTGCGAGGCTCGAAAAAGCAAACACTCTGTTTTTAAAGAAAAGATCCATATTAAAAATAGGGTTTTTAACCCGCAGTTCCCATTTAACAAATATGTACATGCCTGTGACTCCAATAAGGGCAATAAAAAAACCATATAAAGCAGGAATCACAGATAAGCCATACATTAGCGTTAAAAGAGAAAGGCTGTATAAAAAGGAACCGGTAAAATCGAAGGTTTCTCCTTTGGCATCGGCCCATTCATCCTTTATTTTTAAGGTAATCAACAGAAAGGCCAGAATCCCAAAGGGGATATTTGCAAAAAAGATGCTTCTCCAGCCGAAGTTTTGTGTCAAAAATCCTCCCATAACCGGACCAATAGAAAGTCCGATGTAAGTGGCGGCTATGTTGATGCCCAGGGCTTTTCCGCGCTCGTGGACCGGAAAAACGGAGGTTAAGATCGCCACTCCGGTTCCAAATATCATGGCGCTGCCAATGCCCTGAAACAATCTGGAAGCAATCAGCATACCGATAGAAGCCGAGAGTCCGCAGAGTAAAGAGGCGAGCGTGAAGATGAAAATACCATAGGAAAAGATTTTTTTGCGACCGTAAATATCAGCTACTTTTCCAAGAGGAACAAGCAGCATGGCGGTTATTAAGAGATACGCGGTAGTAATCCAGCTAAGTAATACCGGACTTGCCAGAAAGTCGATGCCGACCGATGGCAAAGCAATATTGATTGATGAACTTGTAAAGGCTGTTAACAATGTCCCTAAAGTAGCAGCGGTCAAAGCGACTCTTTTTTTGGTTTCAATGGTTTCTGTCATTCGGATTCTCCTAATTTTTGCAATTGTTTACGCTATTATAAAAAGTATAGATTTTTGAAGATTAATAGTCAAACAAGCTGACATGAGATTGCAAAACATTATAAAAGCACATAAGATAGATATATCTTTTACATCAGGAGGAAACAGATTTTGAGTAAGCAAAAAGTCAGTGAAATGGATCAAAAATATATATCGATATTACAAGAAGAGATGGTGGTTGCCTTAGGATGTACCGAACCGATTGCCATCGCTTATGCTGCCGCTAAAGCCAGAGAAGCGTTAGGCAAATTTCCCGAATCAGCCATGATATCCTGTAGTGGGAACATCATTAAGAATGCCATGGGTGTGGTTGTGCCAAATATCGGAGGAATGAAGGGTATAAAGGCCAGCGTCATCGCCGGTTTAATCGGAGGTAGTGCCGATCATGAGTTAGAAGTATTATCCAGTGTTGAGCCAGGGCATCTTAAAAAGATTCAAGAACTGGTTGACTCTGATTTTTGTCAGATCAAACAGCTTGATTCCGACGCACCCTTGCATATTATTGTCAGTCTAAAAACCGGTAATGATACTTCGACAACCGAGATTAAGCACGCTCATACTAATGTGTACAGAATAACCAAAAATGATCAGATACTCTTTGAAAATATTATCGATCAGGATTTATATTTAGGAACAATGACGAATCGGGATCTTCTTACAGTAGAAGGAATCTTTCAGTTTGCAGAACGTGCTGATATAGATGAGATAAAAGAATTATTAGAAAGACAGATTGCCTATAATATGGCGATAGCAGAGGAAGGGTTAGCCGGACATTACGGAGTAAGAATCGGAAAAACTCTTTTACAGGGGATGCCGGATTGTACATGGACAAAGAGTAAAGCCTATACTGCAGCAGCGTCTGAAGCAAGAATGAGCGGTAGTATTATGCCGGTTGTGACTAATTCCGGAAGCGGAAACCAGGGCATTACCTGCTCGGTTCCTGTTATTGTGTATGCCCGTGAACATAACGCTGATCATGACGCTTTATTGCGTGCGTTGGTGTTATCGAATCTCTTAACCATTCATCAGAAAACAAAAATCGGAAGGCTGTCGGCATTTTGTGGTGCTGTTAGTGCAGGGTGTGCTGCCGGAGCTGCGATCAGCTATCTTGCCGGAGGCGGTATAGAAGAGATAAGCCGGACGGTAACGAATACCCTGGCAAATATCCCCGGAATTATCTGTGATGGAGCAAAACCCTCTTGCGCGGCCAAAATTGCAAGCAGTGTTGATGCCGGTATTATGGCTCATCTAATCTCGATGGACGGCTCCGCTTATGAAGCGGGTAGCGGTATCATTAAAGAGAACGTGGAAGAAACGATTTCGATGGTAGGCAGTATGGCCAGTAACGGCATGGCTGATACGGATATCGAGATATTAAGAATTATGCTAGAACCAAAATAAGAATACTAAAATTATTTCCTGGAGGTTGTTATGAAAAAAGCACCTGTTTTAATTTCTGTTCCTCACGGAGGAGCAAAAACACCAAAGGAACTGCTGCCTTATACCAATATGAATGAAGAGGATCGTTATCTTGATGGGGATGCCCATACAACAGAAATTTATAACTTCAGTGAATCAGTCCTTGAAACGCATATGGCTTCCGTCGCCCGCTGCTATATCGACCTAAACCGTAAAGCGGATGATCTGCCTCCGAATAATCATGATGGGGTATTAAAAACAGTAAACCTGTACGGGAAGCCAATTTATAAGGATCAGTGGTTTCCGGATAAGGAGTTAATAGCCATATTGCTTAAAAAGTATTATCACCCTTATCATAATGCTCTATTACAGGCTGAAAAAAGAGGGATAGAACTTGCGATTGATTGCCACAGTATGCTTCCCTATGCCCCGGATTTCGGCGAGGAAAACGATCTCTTTGAGCATCGACCGGAAATATGTCTGGGTAACCTTGGAGATGAAAACGGAGACCCTTTAGAGGGGAAGAAGACGAGCTGCTCTAAGGAACTGCTTGATGAATTTACTAAAGGATTACAAAAATCTTTTTTTAATGAAGATATCCGGGTAAGTATGAATCATCCTTTTAAAGGTGGATACATTACTCAATTTCATGGTACATCGTCGGCATTGCCCTGGATTCAGCTGGAGATAAACAGGAGCTTGTATATGGAAAAAAATTATTGTAATCCTTTGTCAAACCGAACGAAAGAATCCAGAATTAATGATTTGAACCAAAAGATCAAAGATGCCGTGCTATATTTATTTAGTTAGGGATGGTGAGAATAATGGAAACGATTTTTACAAGAAGAAGCATCAGAGAGTATGAATCTAAAAAAGTGGAACCTGAAAAAATTGATAAAATGTTGCGGGCGGCCATGCAGGCGCCCTCTGCAGGAAACCAACAGCCCTGGGAATTTATTGTGGTTGAGGATCAGGAGCGCTTACTGAAACTGTCAGAAGTTGGCCCTTATGCTGGTATGCTGGCTAAAGCGCCTTTGGGAATCATTGTTCTGGGTAACCTTGATAACCTTCGGTTTCCGGTGTATTGGGAACAGGACTTAGGAGCAGCAACTCAGAATCTGTTGTTGCAGGCGGCAGATGATGGTCTCGGAGCGGTTTGGATTGGCGTGGCTCCGCTTAAGGAAAGGGAAAACCTTATCACCGAGATGGTCGGATTGCCTGAGCATGTCAGGCCTTTTTGTATGATAGCCATTGGGTATCCGGATGAAGGGCAGAAAAATTATTTCAACGACAGATTTGATAAAGACAGAATCTACTATGAAACATATCAAAGATAAATTAAGGCAAAGGTTGTGGGTATATGGCATTAGGAAGAATTTCTGCCATAAAGGCAATGGAAGAAAGGGTATCGGTCAGGAATTTTACTGATCAGCCAATAGAGCAGGATGTCCTTAATGAAATTGAAATGGAAATCAAAGATACAGAAAGTCCCTTTCCTGGACATGCGATGATCCATTTGATAAAAAGAAGCGATTTTAAGGGAGAAGTCTCTTTCGGAAGTTACGGGTTTGTTAGTGGCGGTGAATATTTTCTTGTCGGTACCTGTGGAAAAAATAAGGAAGATGATCTAACCCTGGGGTACATCATGGAAAAGGTAGTGATTTACTGTACCAGTCTGGGACTTTCCAGCGTCTGGCTCGGTGGGTCGTTTAGGAAAAAAGATTTTGAAAATCTGATCTTGATTCCAGAAGGTCAGGATATCCGGGTAGTAATCCCGATAGGCTATGAAGGTGGCCAAAAAACCATGATGGCTAAATTTATAGAGACAGTAAATAGCAGACGGGACAAAAGAAAAGAGTTCGAAGAGCTTTTTTTTGAAGAAAGTTTTGATAAGCCAATGGATAAAAATGAGGCAGGTAGTTTTGCTGAGGCTTTAAGAATGGTTAGGATAGCTCCATCAGCTATGAATAAACAACCCTGGAGGGTGATTGTTTCATCGGACGCTGTTGATTTTTATCTTTCTGAAAATGGAGATTTTTCCTGGATTGATATGGGGATTGCGCTTTCGCATTTTGAGATGGCACTAACAGAGGATCATGTTTTTGGGTCATTCACCAAAAAAGAAAATAAGGAAGATCATAAGTTTACCTATATCACTTCGTTTGATAAATTTATTGAAGAAGGTGAAAAGATATAAACACTTTCGATAAGAAACAGTTTCAGAATGCCATACTGCAATGGTATCAAAGCCATAAAAGAGAGTTGCCCTGGAGGGAAAATACAGATCCATACGGTATCTGGATATCTGAAATTATGCTTCAACAAACCAGAGTCGAAACGGTGATTCCTTATTATCATGCATTTATGGAAAAACTGCCGACGATAGAGGCGTTAGCAGCGATAGAGGATCAGAAGCTGCTTAAATTATGGCAGGGTCTTGGCTATTATAACCGGGCAGCCAACATGAAAAAAGCGGCACTGATTATCGTTGAAGAATATAATGGCAGACTGCCGGAAAAAGCGGAGTTATTGATGAAGCTCCCTGGCATCGGTATCTATACTGCTGGTGCCATTGCATCCATAGCTTTTGGGGAAAAGGTTCCTGCGGCTGATGGTAATGTGTTTAGAGTAGTAGCCCGGATAACCGGTGAAGAGGGAAACATCCTCAAATCTAATATCCAGAAAAAACTAAGACATCAGATTGCAAATCTTTTGCCTGATGAAAAAACAGGCGATTTCAATCAGGGATTAATTGAGCTCGGAGCCTTAATCTGTATCGGAAATGGTATGCCAAGGTGCGGGGAATGTCCCGTCCGCGATGATTGTATGGCGTATGAAAAGAATTTGCAGAAGGTACTCCCTAACCGGAGTAAAAATAAGAGTAGAAAGATTGAATATAAAAGCGTGGTTCTTTTAACAAGCAAGAAAAAAATTGCACTGGTACAGCGGCAAAATGATGTATTACTGGCTAATCTCTGGGAGTATCCTGTTATTGAAAACTTCTGCGAGGAGAATGAACTGGCCGAAGCCTTGCAGAAACAGGGGATCAACGTAACCGGGATTAGAGAACTGACTAAAGAAAAAGCAGTTTTTAGTCATAAAGAGTGGCATATGAAAGTGTACTATGCCGAAACAGAAACGATGGATGAAGTTTTTACATGGAAAAGCAAAGAGGAAATTTCAAAGTATTATCCGGTGGCCAGTGCATATGCCGGTTGCTGGAAATATCTTCCGGAATAAATTGAAGTAAAGGAGAATCTCATGTCCGATTTTTTTGATTCAGAAGAAGAAATAATGATTCGCAATCAAGCTGAACGTCTTTTTGATTACCTGCAAAAAATGGAGAAAAAGAGGAAGAGGAAATTAAAAAATGTGGCTGAACTGCCTTTTCCGCTTGTCCAGGGACTTAACTATTTAACCAGAGAAGAACTTCATGAGATCAGAGGGCGAATCGGTGTTGGTAATGCCACACTTAAAAAAGCCGACCTCATAGTGCTCCTTGAAAAGGAAATCCCACAGAGACTTGAAACACTTCTGTCATATTTTGACGACGATCGCTACAGGATTTTAAAATCTGCGCAAAAAAACGGCGGGATGATCCCTCTTGAAATACTCACTGTCGGTCATGCGGAATGGTTTCCGAGCTCAGGTCTGTTATTTTTAGCAATGTATCAGGAGCAAGAGACGATGATCATTCCCCGGGAAATTATGGATGCTTTTTCAAAAATTGATGAAATCAGCATAAAAAAGAAGATAGCCAGAAATAAAATGCTGGTTGATTTGACAAGGGGTATGCTCCATTATTATGGGGTTTTTGATTACTATGCAGCGCCTATTAGGCTTGAAAAAGTGCTTAAAGAAAAAATAGATTTCAGGCATTACGATACGCTGATCGAAGATGCGATGACTCTTACAAATAACCCGGGAGAAAATCCTTATGGATATCATGATTTTCGTGTTGTTGATTATGAAGGTCTTTTGGCTCAGCATATGTCTCGTCCAGATATTCCCTATCATGATTTTACAAAAAAAGAACTGCTTGAAGCAGCTAATGGCGATAAATATGAACGGAATCACTATACAAAAGAGTTCTCGGATTTTTTAAATACTACTTTTGAAGTCAATCAGGCAGACATTAATGATTTGCTTGATCATATTCAGGAAATGGTCCTAGTCGGAGAAACCTTTTCAGATGTCATGGTTTTTCTTTCTGAGATTACTGAACTGCCGGATGAAGAGTTGCTTAATATGATAGCAGGGTATATTCAAAATATTTACAATAATAGCCGGACGTGGACATTAAAAGGGAATACACCGCTGGAATTAAGGGAAGCTCATGATAAGAAAAACATACCACTTCGTCATAAAGAACCTGATTTAGAGCCTTTGATAACAAAGGCAGAGCAAAAAAGTAATGTGGTTAACATTACTACAGCCAGAAAGCCAGGTAAAAATAAATAAAGAAGTAATGAAAAAAGAGTCGCTAATTAACTTATTAGCGACTCTTTTTGGTAGTGTTATATTCTCGATACATAATCTTTAAAACCAAAGGTTTTATGAACCTTTATGCCTTCTTCATCATTATAGGAGGCAATCGCAGGAAGGTTTAGACCGTTAAACGTATTGTTTTTTACCATGGTATAGTGTGCCATGTCTAAAAATACAAGTCTGTCACCAACTTTTAATGGCTGGTCAAAAGAATAATCCCCGATAATATCACCGGAAAGGCATGTGTTTCCGCCAAGCCTGTAGGTGTATTTTTTTTCTCCGGGATGACCGGCATCAATAATATTTGGCCGGTACGGCATTTCGATCACGTCCGGCATATGACAGGCTGCTGAGGCATCTAAAATGGCGATCTCCATCCCGTTATTTACAATATCCAAAACGGTAGATACCAGGTAACCAGTATTCAAGGCGATCGCTTCACCCGGTTCGAGATAAATTTTAAGATCGTACTTATCTCTCATGTAAATGATCGAAGAAATTAATG
>SKKY01000096.1 GCA_007123515.1 Clostridia bacterium | reverse complement strand
GATTACTCCATGAGCTCCAATTGACAACAAAGGCAATGTCATCGGATCATCTCCACTGTAAATCGCTATCTTATTTCCGGTCAGTCTTTTAATTTCCATCACTTGCTCTATGCTGCCGGCTGCCTCTTTAATCGCAACAATATTGTCAAATTCAGAAAATAGCTTCGCCGTTGTTTCTGCCGGCATGTTAATGGCGGTTCTGCCGGGAATATTATAAAGAATAATCGGAATTTTCGTGCTAACATCCGCCACCATTTTAAAGTGCTTGTACACAAGCTCCTGCGGAGGCTTATTATAATATGGAACAACAAGCATAGCTCCGTCGCAACCTATCTCTTGGGCATCTCTGGTCATATCAACAGCTTCCACCGTTTCATTCCCTCCGGTGCCGGCAATTACATGACCTCTGTTCCCGACCGCCTCTTTAATGACTTTAAAAAGCTCTATTTTTTCTGCATAAGTAAGAAGCGGCGCCTCTCCCGTGGTACCAGCTACAACCACACCATCTGAGCCATTCTCTATCAAATACTGAGCCAGCTCAGCTGCTTTATTGTAATCTACTTTCTGATTTTCATCCATTGGTGTAATCATTGCAGTATATACTCTGCCAAGATTCATTAGTATTTCCTCCTAAATAAGGTTTCTTTTAATTAATTCTTCAGCAATCTGAACTGCATTGAGTGCAGCTCCCTTTTTAATCTGATCCGAAACAACCCAAAGATTTAAAGCATTTTTGGTGTATAAATCATTTCTGATCCTTCCAACAAAAATTTCATCTTTCATTGATGTTTCCAGAGGAGTCGGGTATCCTTCATTTTCAGGATCATCTTGTACAATAATACCCGGTGCTGAAGATAAAATTTCTCTGGCTTTGTCTGCATCAATCGGATTTTCAGTCTCAATATAGATGGATTCCGAATGACTTCTGTAGATAGGCACTCGTACGGTTGTTGCGGTAATTGGCATATCTGGTTCCCCAAAAATCTTCTGTGTTTCCCAAACCATTTTCATTTCTTCTTTCGTATATGCTTCATCACACCATACGTCAATTCTTGGAACAAGGTTAAAAGCGATTTGTTTTGCAAAAACATCAGGCGTTGTTGGTTCGCCTTTAAGAACCTGGCTAATCTGGAGATCCAGCTCATCGATGCCTTCTTTACCCGCTCCCGAAACAGCCTGGTAGGTCGAAACAATAATCCTTTTTATCTTCGCATATTGATGAATCGGATATAATGCTGCAGCCATAATTATGGTCGAACAATTTGGGTTAGCAATAAGTCCTTTATGGTTTTCAAGTGCATCAGCATTAACTTCCGGAACGATCAAAGGCACATCATCGTCCATTCTAAATGTTGAACTATTATCAATAACCACAACACCCTTACTTTGTGCCAGCCTTCCAAAAGCTCTGCTGGCCGGTCCACCGGCAAAAAGTGCAATGTCCATGTTATCAAAAGAATCCTCTGTTGTTTCATCAACAATATAGGTTTTCCCCATAAATTCTATTTCCAAACCTTTTGATCTGCTGCTTGCCAGCATAATTAGTTCGGTAAACGGAACCTTTCTTTCTTCAATCACTTTCAATAATTCCTGTCCCACCGCACCTGTTGCACCAATAATTCCAATTCTCATACTCTTAGATCCTCCGATCACATAATTTTTTCTAGTCCATATACTAAACCTTTATCAGCATTCCCGATTTTTTTGCAAGCCATCATAATGCCGGGCATAAATGATTCTCTGGAAATAGAATCATGCCTGATAGTCAAGGTCTGACCCAATGTTCCAAAAACAACAGCCTGACTGGCTACAAAGCCCGGGACTCTTACACTGTGTACTCTCATTCCCTGATACTCGCCACCTCTTGAGGCGGGAATCGTTTCAAACTCATCAGGATTTCCCTGCATTTTTTCTTTTCTTACTTTAGCCATATCTTCAAGCGTCTTTTTTGCAGTACCAGAGGGTGCATCGAGTTTTTGATCATGATGGTATTCAATCACTTCAACATCTTCAATATATTTTGCTGCTTCTGCGGCAAATTTCATCATCAATACTGCGCCAATAGCAAAATTTGGTGCAATAAAAAGGGTCACATTATTTCTTTGAGCAATCTTTCCAAAATCCTGAATTTCCTGTTCGCTAAGACCAGTCGTTCCGCTTATCACAGAAATTCCTTTTTCTAAAATGTTTGCAATGTTTTTTCTAAAGCTCTCTGCATTGGTAAAATCAATCACTATCTGAGAATCCAGAATTTGATCCGTTCCTTTGACTGTTACTCCAATCTCTCCTAAGCCTGCAAGCATTCCGATGTCCTGCCCCTGGCAGTTGGAATCGAAAGCCTCAACCAGCGTAAGCCCTTCCTCTTTTGATACTGTCCTTATAATTTCAAGACCCATCTTTCCACAAGATCCTAAAACACCGATTTTTAACAAAATTTCACCTCCAAAAACAAAATAACCTAAAAAAATGGCCAAAAAGATACAGTATATCCTCTTGGCCATTACACCTAAAAAAACATACATTCATATCTGAAGTAGCTCATCACCTACAAAAAGGGTGACAGTTCTGCACTTGTTCAATGCAGACCCAGCGCTTATTTTTTGAGGAAATAAACACTTCGGCAAAAAATCCTTTCCTGTTTCTTCAGGGGTTCCTCAAAACCTCAAAACAGTACTCTTATTTCCTGCGACCTCTACCCCATCCCGATGAATGAGGTCTTCATATTTTTTTTACGTTAATAGCATACTGAGAGCGTTTAGTCAATTATTACCCACTCATAAACGACCGGTCTTATAACAAAAAAAATAAACCGAAACCGGTTTATTTTTTACAGATTACTCTTTTTTATCATTATTCAAGGTCTCTTTATGAGATAAATTAATTCGTCCCTGCTTATCGATTTCAATAACTTTAACTTCTAATGTATCGCCTTCTTTTACTACATCTTCCACCTTTTCAACTCGTTGCTTAGCAAGGTGAGAAATATGAACCAAACCTTCTTTTCCAGGCAGAACTTCAACAAATGCTCCAAAATTCATCAAACGCTTTACAGTTCCTGTGTAAGTTTTTCCAACTTCCACTTCCTGTGTAAGTTCTTCAATCATCTTAATCGCATGTGCAGACTTATCTTTATCCGGAGATACAATGTAGACTGTGCCATCATCTTCAATATCGATCTTAACGCCTGTCGTCTCAACAATATTTTTAATGATTTTTCCTCCAGGTCCGATAATATCTCTGATTTTATCCGGATGTACCTTTAGGGTAATAATTCTCGGTGCATATTCTGAAAGCTCTTTTCTTGGTTCAGAAATGACTTCGGCCATTTTATCAAGAATAAACAGTCTGCCTGAATGTGCTTGTGTTAGGGACTGTTTAAGAATCTCTTTGCTTAATCCATCTACTTTAATATCCATCTGAATGGCTGTAACACCATCTCTGGTACCAGCTACTTTAAAGTCCATATCGCCTAAAGCATCTTCCATTCCCTGAATATCAGTTAATACCGAAAAGTGTTCACCAAGTTTAACTAGTCCCATTGCAATACCTGCAACCGGCTTTTTAATCGGAACACCGGCATCCATCAGACAAAGGGTACTTCCGCATACGGATGCCTGTGAAGTTGAACCATTTGACTCAAGACAGTCCGATACAATTCTAATCGTGTATGGGAATTCTTCCGGGCTTGGAATAACTGGTTCTAAAGCTCTTTCTGCTAAAGCACCATGACCAATTTCTCTTCTTCCCGGCGAGCGCATCGCTCTGGCTTCACCAACACTAAATGGCGGGAAGTTATAGTGGTGAAGATATCTTTTGGAACTTTCTAATCCAAGACCATCAATCATTTGCTCTTCGCCTAACGCACCTAAGGTAACAACAGAAAGAACCTGTGTCTGACCTCTGGTAAATATCCCCGATCCATGTGGTCTTGGTAATACGCCAACTTCACAAGTAATTGAACGAATCTCATCTAAGCTACGTCCATCCGGTCTTATCTTCTCCATCGTAATCAGTTTTCTTACGATTTCTTTTGTCAATGAACCAAAAATAGATTTAATATCCTTTTCATCATCTGGATACTCTTCGCTTAAGGTTTCCATCATTTCTGATTTAACTTGTGAAACGGCTTCTTCTCTTTGCTGTTTATCTGCATTTTTCACCGCTTCGTAAAGTTTGTCATAACAGACCTGACGGACTCTTTCTACAAGCATCTCATCCGGAAGAATTAACTTAGGTTCATCTTTTTCTTTTGCAATACCCATTTCCAGGGCTTCTTTTCTGAATTCTTCTATAAATGATGTGATCCTTTTGATTTCATCGTGACACTTTAAAATCGCTTCGAGCACTTTATCTTCAGGCACTTCGTTTGCATCAGCTTCTACCATCATAACCGCATCATACGTTCCAGCAACGATCAGATGTAAATCTGATTTTGCTTTCTGTTCCTGATCCGGGTTTACAACAAGCTCTCCATCAACAAGACCCATAATAACGGAACCAATCGGCTCCTGGAAAGGAATTGATGAAACGTGCAGTGCCGCTGATGCACCATTCATTGCTGCGATTTCTGGTGGATTCTCCTGATCAACAGAAAGAACCATAGCCACAACATGAACATCATTTCTAAAACCATCCGGAAATAACGGACGAATTGGCCTGTCCATTAGTCTGCTGAATAATGTAGCCTGCTCACTTGGACGTCCTTCTCTTTTAATAAATCCTCCAGGGATCTTACCTGCAGCATATGTTCTTTCTTCATAGTCACAAGTAAGAGGGAAGAAGTCTAAATGTTCTTTTGGTTCCTTAGAAGCGGTTGCTGTTGCATTAATGACCGTTTCTCCGTAAGTAACCATTACAGAACCTCCGGCTTGTTTTGCCAGACGGCCTGTCTCAAAAATCATCTCACGCCCACCGAGCATCAGACTCTTTTTTAATACTTGACTGCTCATGTAACTACCTCCTATTTTTTCCGTTCATTATAAAAAGAGCGGTCTCCACCGCTCTTAAAATATTATCTGCGAATACCTAATTTTAAAATGATGGCACGATATCTTTCAAAATCTTTCTTCTTGATGTAGTTTAGAAGACTACGTCTTTTACCAACCATTTTCAATAATCCACGACGTGAATGATGGTCCTTCTTGTGTGTTTTCAAATGCTCTGTTAAATAGTTGATCCTGTCTGATAACATAGCGATCTGAACTTCCGGAGAACCGGTATCAGTCTCGTGCGCTTTGTATTTCTCAATAATTTCTAACTTTTTTTCTTTGTCTAACGCCATTGTTTACACCTCCAAAATTTTCCCTGAACCATGAAAGAAGGTGGCGAATCTACTTTCTTAGTAAAGGTTTCTTCAAATTGTAATTATATATAAACAGAGAGTTTATTGCAATATATTTTTTGCAGTCTCTGCATCTTCCTCTATCTTTTTCTGCAATTGCAAAAGCGAAGGGAAAGTCTGTTCATCACGAATTTTTCTGATAAAAATAACCGCCATATTTTTATCATAAATATCCTGTGAAAAGTTAAAAAGATACACTTCAAGCATTACCTTTTGGTCTTGTTTGACTGTCGGATTCACGCCAATATTAGCGACTCCTTTATACTTTTTATCATTGAGCAGACATTCTACAGCATATACACCATTGCTCGGAAGAAGCTGTCCTTTTGGATAATCAACATTGGCAGTAGGAAAACCAATCGTACGGCCAAGCTGACGGCCTTTTTTAATCAACCCGCTTACTTTCGGATAAAAACCGGTGTTTTTTTTGATAGCCTCAATCTCTCCAAGCTCAAAATATTCTCTGATCAGAGAACTGCTTACCACTTTTCCATCAATCACAACCGGCGGAATGATCTTTGTCTCTATGCCAAACCTTTTGGCAATCTGGCATAAATCCTCTACACTTCCGGAGCGTTTGTGTCCGAAACGGAAATTATAGCCCACAACAATGACTTTTGCATGTAATTTCTGATGTAAGATGTCTTTAACAAAGGCTTCCTTGCTAAGAGAGGCAATCTCTTTTGTAAATTTTAATGTGATTAGTGCGGACACACCTAAGCGAGAAATGTTATCAATCTTTTCCGGGAGAGGATTAATCACTTTTATTTCCTGATTAAAATAGAGCCTAGGATGGGGATAAAAAGACAAGACACAACTAGTCATTTTTTTTTCTGAAGCTATTTCAACCGTTTTCGAAATTAATTTTTGATGGCCTAAGTGAACACCGTCAAAGTTTCCGAGAGTTACTACTTTTTCTGTGTGATCTGCCAATTCAATATCATCGTATATTTTCAATCTCATCTACCTCAACGAAAAAATTTACACAAATACTTTTTTTGGTTGCAATGACCCTCCGGCAATTCTTCCAATCGCAATTACCAGGCCCTTATCATTAACTATTTTTACTTGTTCATGCTGCATTTCTGAAAATTCAGGTCTTATAACCGCATTACCAAGAGAAGCTTTTTTTGATTCTTCCTCATTTAGGCTGATGCGTAAAAAATCAGGCAGTGACTGGTCAATGGTAAAAAGATGTTGTTCCACACCTTCAGTTTCAAGTTGATCAAGCGTCACGGTTTTTTCAAGCTCGTACCTTCCACTTTTAGTTCGTTGCAAAAAACTTAAATAACCACAGGAACCGGCTTTCCTGGCTATATCAGCCGCAAGCGAACGGATATAGGTTCCTTTGGAGCAAGCCACAAGAAACCTTGCTTTATTCTGATTATAGGATAACAAGGAAATCTGACTAATGAAAATAAGCCTTTCGGGAACATCAACAGCTATGCCGCTTCGGGCATACTTATAAAGAGGTTTGCCGTCTTTTTTTATCGCTGAATAGATCGGCGGAACTTGCTTCGACTCTCCGGTAAAAGACTGAAGAAGTAAAGAAAAGTCTCCACTTGTAAGATCCGGCAATACACATTCCGAGACAACCTCACCCTCTGCATCCATCGTATCGGTTTGCTGACCGAAAGTAATCTCTGCAAGATACTCTTTATCAGCTGAAATAAGGTATTCCGATATCCGGGTTGCTTTACCGAGACAAATCGGCAGAACTCCCTCGGCCAATGGATCAAGCGTCCCAGTGTGTCCAACCTTTTTCATTCCGGCAATACGTCTGATTTTACTTACTACATCATGAGAAGTAAACCCCTTGGGTTTATACACATTGATTACTCCATTATACATATTTATTGCAGTTCCTTTATAATCTCTTTATAAAGGGTCAACAGGACTTCTTCAGATTTTCCGTTAGTTTCAAAACCGGCCGCTCTGGCATGACCGCCACCTCCAAATAAAGAGGCAATTTTACTGACATCCACAATCTGTTTAGAACGAAGACTTCCTTTTATCGTACCATTATTATTTTTTTCTTTTAAGATGATCGCCACTTCAACATCTTTTATGTTTCTTAAGTGGCTTACGATGCCTTCCGTATCCTCTTCTTTAATACCCATCTCGGTATATATAGTCTTGGGCATAATGACGGCGGCAATCTGGTGATT
>SKKY01000067.1 GCA_007123515.1 Clostridia bacterium | reverse complement strand
TACACGTCCCCAACGATTTTACCGCATAAAAAAGTATTAAATCGGGTAAGTCTTGCATAATTCATTATGGAAAGGTCGTGAAATTATGTTGCACAAGATTTCTCATAAAAAGATGGGATCCGGGCACAGGCCGGGGCTTGAAAGTCTCTTTCATTTTTCTTTTGCCGATTACTATAATCCGGATAATAAAAACTTCGGTAAGTTAAGGGTTGTAAATGATGATCTTGTTGGACCGGGTGTTGGTTTTGAGATGCATCCTCATCATGATATGGAAATTATAACCTATGTAATAGACGGCTATCTGAGTCACGAGGATAGCCTTGGGCACAAGGGGCGTGTTGGCCGGGGGCAGGTCCAGTATATGAGTGCCGGAACCGGAATTTCTCACAGCGAATACAACCACGAGGATCAGCCTTTACGATTGCTGCAGATCTGGATGATTCCGGATCAGAAAGGTCATCCTCCGAGTTACGGAGAATTTGCTTTTGACTGGAGCGAAAGGGATCATCGATGGTTTCATTTTGTTTCAGATCATCAGGGAACGGCTCCGATCAAGATACATCAGGATGCCAATTTTTATATCATAGCCCTTGACTCGGAAAAAGAAACACAGTTTGCGGTTAAAGAAGGCAGGCAGGGATATCTTATTCAGATCGAAGGCAGTGCTGAGATTAATGGCGAGACTCTTAATGAACAAGATGCATTGGAAGTGGTTGAAGAAACGCTGACAATAAAAGCCAATGAGCAGGCTCACATACTGATGATAGAGATGAAAAAAGAGTAAAACAAAGATGAAAATCATTGGCAAATTGTACTAAACTGTTGTAAAATAATTGCTATATAGTTTTTTATTGAATCACTCATGTAGTACGGGGATTATGGGAGAAATATCCTTCTTTATTTTTTGAAGGAGAGTGAAATGATTTTGCAAAAGGAATTACTAATTACTGATGTTCTGCAGAATAATGCAGATCGTTTAGGAAATGAAGTCAGTCTGGTGGAATTGACACCGGACATTCTGGAAAAACATGAAAAAAAATGGCGGGAGTTTGAACTGGTTGAACCGGTTACTACAATCGATTACCGCCGAGAAATGACATGGCAGGAATTTAATGATCAGGCAAATCAATTTGCCAACATGCTCTTATCAAAAGGTATTAAAAAAGGAGACCGAGTGGCCATTATACTCATGAATTGTTTAGAATGGCTCCCTGTGTATTTCGGTGCATTGCGGGCAGGCGCCGTCGTGGTTCCGTTTAACTTCCGTTATACATCCGATGAAATTGCCTATTGCCTAACCCTTGCCGAAGCCGATATCCTGATCTTTGGCGAAGAATTTACAGATCGAATTGAAGAGATATATACGACCATCCCCCGGTTACAGACGTTTCTCTATGTCGGAGAACGTTCCCCTGAGTTTTCTGAAAACTATTTCGAACTACTTCCAAAACAAGAAACAAATAATCCAAATATTATAATAGAACCTGATGATGATGCAGCTATTTATTTTTCATCAGGAACCACAGGTTTTCCAAAAGGCATCCTGCATTCACATCGCAGTCTGATGTCTGCTTGTTATACGGAAAATCAGCACCACAAACAAACAAAAGAGGATACATTTTTATGCATACCGCCTCTCTATCATACCGGAGCAAAAATGCACTGGTTCGGTAGTTTTTTAGTTGGCGGTAAAGGTGTTCTTCTTCGTGGTGTGAAGCCGGAATGGATAATCCGTGCGATTTCTGATGAAAAAGTTAGCGTAGTATTCCTTCTTGTTCCTTGGGCTCAGGATATTCTTGATGCCATCGATCGAGAAGAAATTGATCTGTCTGATCATGATCTTAGTCAATGGCGACTCATGCATATCGGAGCGCAACCGGTTCCTCCAAGCCTCATTAAACGCTGGAAAACTGTTTTTCCGGAGCATCAATACGATACTAATTACGGCCTCAGTGAGTCGATGGGTCCTGGATGTGTTCATTTAGGGATGGAAAACATTCGTAAAGTCGGTGCAATTGGGAAAGCCGGTCACAACTGGCAGGTAATCATTGTTGACGAAAAGGCGAACCCTGTTAAAAATGGGGATGTTGGCGAATTAGCCGTTTCCGGTCCGGGTGTTATGAAATGCTACTATAATGACCCGCAAGCCACAGCAAATGTATTAAAAAATGGGTGGCTTCTTACCGGAGATATGGCTAGAATGGATGAAGAAGGTTTTATCTATTTAGTAGACAGAAAAAAAGACGTGATCATAAGCGGAGGGGAAAATATTTATCCTGTACAAATAGAAGATTTTCTTCGCAGTCACAACGCGGTAAAAGATGCAGCCGTTATTGGCCTGTTAGATCCGAGGCTTGGTGAACAGGCCGCAGCCATCATTGAGATCAAACCGGGCTGCCATCTGACAGAGGAAGCGTTGTTTGAATATTGCAATGATCTTCCCCGCTATAAAAGACCCAGGAAAATCATCTTCAGCCAGGTACCTCGCAATCCAACCGGTAAAATAGAGAAAGTGAAACTCCGGGAAAAATACTGTGCCGACGGCCTGGTAGGTGCTCAAACAAGCAATTAAGAACAGAGAACTATATTTATGAAAGGGTGGCAGATAATACATGAAAAAGAAACTTATGATTGGAAATCAGGCCATTGCCAGAGGGGCATATGAGGCCGGCGTAACGGTTGTATCATCCTATCCGGGAACGCCAAGTACAGAAATTACTGAGTTTATGACTGAATACAAGGAGATTTACTCGGAGTGGGCGCCTAATGAAAAGGTTGCCATGGAGGTTGCCATTGGTGCTTCCGTCGGGGGAGCCCGGGCTCTTTGTGCCATGAAGCATGTCGGTCTAAACGTAGCTGCAGATCCTTTATTTACCGCCTCCTATATCGGCGTTAATGCCGGTCTTGTGATTATTGTTGCCGATGATCCGGGAATGCATAGTTCTCAGAATGAGCAGGACTCCAGGCATTACGCCAAAGCAGCAAAAATGCCGATGCTTGAACCGACAGACAGTCAGGAATGCATTGATTTTATAAAATTGGCCTTTGAAATCAGCGAAACTTTTGATACGCCGGTAATGGTCAGGCTTTCCACTAGAGTGTCTCATTCTCAGAGTATTGTCGAAACCGGAGACAGACAAGATGTGGTACTCAAAGATTTTGTAAAAGATCCTGCAAAATATGTAATGATGCCGGCAATGGCCAGAAAAAGACATGTCTTTGTTGAGGAAAGAATGAATCGCCTCCTTGACTACTCAAACCAGACACCGATCAATAAAATAATAAATAATGAAGGCGGGCCGGGAATCATTACTGACGGAATTGCCTTTCAATATTGTATGGAAGCTTTAGGCGATAAAGCATCCTATCTTAAGCTAGGTATGGTCTACCCACTTCCGGATCAAAAATTAAAAGAGTTCTATTCTTCACAGGAAAAAGTTTACGTAGTCGAAGAATTAGACCCTTTTATTGAAGAACGTTGCAAAGTTCTTGGACTTTCAGATGTGATTGGTAAAGATCTCTTTCCGATTTGCGGGGAGTTTAATGCCGGAATGATTAAAGAAAAAATACTTAACGAAACAATAACCGATGAAATTAAGATTGAAACCACAGAGGTGCCAGTAAGACCCCCTGTGATGTGTCCCGGCTGCCCACACCGTGGTATGTACTACGTCCTTAAGAAAGCCAAGCTAAATGTGATCGGTGATATTGGCTGTTACACACTCGGTGCTCTTCCTCCGTTAGAAGCGATGGATACCTGCGTTTGCATGGGCGCTAGTGTCAGCATGGCTCATGGAATTGATAAAGCCCGTGGTGCTGAATTTACTAAAAAAACAGTGGCGGTCATCGGTGATTCAACATTTGTGCATTCCGGAATTACCGGACTAATCGATATTGCCTATAACAAAGGAATTTCCACAGTGATCATTTTGGATAATTCCATCACCGGGATGACCGGCCACCAGGAAAACCCTTCAACCGGTAAGACTTTGATGGGCGAACCAACCGTGAGCCTTGATTTTGTTAAGCTTTCAGAAGCTGTCGGCATCAAAAGAGTTACCGTCTGTGATCCTTTTGATCTAAAAGGTTTTGAAAAAATTGTCAAAGAAGAAACAAGCACGGAAGAACCGTCAGTCATTATTACCCAAAGACCTTGCGCGCTGTTAAAAACAGCACAGGTTTTCCCGCCATATCATATAAATACTGAGGCTTGTCGCTACTGCAAAATGTGTCTGAAGGTCGGATGTCCGTCCATTATTGATTTAGGCGATGGCGTGGTCATTAATGATGCTCTTTGTGTAGGCTGCGGATTGTGTGCAAGCGTCTGTCCGTTTAATGCGATTGATAAGGGGGAGCAGGGATGATGAAAGAAATCAGTATTATGATCGTTGGCGTTGGTGGCCAGGGAACGTTATTAACCAGCAGAATCCTTGGGAATGTCGCAATGGAACTCGGATATGATGTGAAAATGAGTGAGATTCATGGCATGGCTCAGCGCGGAGGCTCCGTGGTCACATATGTAAAAATGGGTGAGAAAGTATATTCACCGATTATTGAAGAGCAAACAGCCGATATCGTTCTTGCTTTTGAAGAACTCGAGGGCTTCCGTTGGCATAAATATTTAAAAAAAGACGGACTGATGGTCATGAACACTCAGAAAATAGATCCGATGCCCGTTATTATCGGACGAGCTAAGTACCCGGAGCAAATCTCGGAAAAACTCTCGGAGGCATATAACAATACCGTGTTTATTAATGCGATTGACCTGGCAAGAGAACTTGGGAATGTAAAAGTTGTAAATGTGATCATGCTAGGAAAGATTGCCAAAATTCTTGAGATTGATAAGGATCTGTTTATCAAAGCAATTGAGCAGGCAGTTCCGCCAAAACTTTTGGATCTGAATAAAGAAGCCTTTATGATGGGCTATACGAATTAATTGATTAGGGGGAAACAAACGATTATGCAAATTTGGAATCCCATGTTTGAATCGATGGAACGCGAAGAATTACGGAAGGTACAGTCTGAAAGACTAGTGTCTACCGTAAATCGGGTATATCACAATGTACCATACTACCGTGGTTTGATGCAGGCAAAAGGTCTGTTACCCGGCGATATTAAGACGATGGATGACCTGAAAAAACTGCCATTTTCCAGAAAACAGGATCTAAGGGATAATTATCCCTTCGGTCTTTTTGCCACTCCGATGAGTGAGATCGTCCGGATCCATGCTTCATCCGGGACTACCGGCAAACAGACCGTTGTCGGATACACCCGAAGAGATATTGACACCTGGTCGGAAGTCATGTCCAGAACATTAACGGCTGCTGAAATTGGGAGACACTCTTTTTTACAGATCGCCTACGGGTATGGACTTTTTACCGGTGGTCTGGGCATTCATTATGGTGCTGAAAAAGTTGGCGCTTCGGTTATCCCAATTTCCGGCGGAAACACGAAAGCACAGCTTCAGGTTATGCAGGATTTTGGGACTACGAATTTGGCTTGTACCCCGTCTTATGCCTTGTATCTGGCAGAAGAGATTGAAGAACGAAAGATTGATATTGCATCATTAAAATTAAAAACAGGGATTTTCGGTGCTGAGCCATGGTCAGAAAATATGCGTAAGGAAATAGAAGAGCGCCTGAATATTAAGGCAATCGATATTTACGGCCTCTCGGAAATCATAGGTCCTGGGGTGGGTTATGAATGTATGCACCGAACTGGATTGCATATTCCTGAAGATCACTTTATTCCAGAGATTATTGATCCGATTACCGGTGATGTGCTTGAAGAAGGCAGTGAAGGCGAGTTGGTCTTTACGACAATTACCAAGGAAGGGTTGCCGTTAATTCGGTACCGCACCCATGATATATCCAAACTTTCTTATAGTAAATGCGAATGCGGAAGAACCTCTGCCAGAATGACTAAAGTAACCGGCCGAACAGATGATATGCTCATAATCAGAGGCGTCAATGTCTTTCCGTCGCAAATTGAAAGTGTTCTTCTTGAAGCCGGCGATACGGCACCGCATTACCAGCTGGTGGTTGACAGAGTGGGTAATCTTGACGTACTCGAAATATTAGTGGAAATGTCTCCTGATATCTTCTCCGATGAAGTAAAAAAACTAGAAGTCATAGAAGATACGATTACAAAAGAAATCCAGTCAACACTGGGCATCAGTGCAAAAGTAAGGCTGGTGGAACCTAAAACAATAGAACGCAGTGAAGGTAAGGCCAAACGTGTTATTGATAAAAGAAAATTCTAGGGAGGTGCAATAGATTGTTAGTTAAGCAAATTTCGATATTTATTGAGAATAAAGCGGGTCGAATAGCCGATGCAACTTCCTGTATGGCCGATGCAGGCATTGATTTACGAGCGATGTCTGTGGCTGACACCTCTGGTTTTGGGGTGCTGCGGGTTATTGTAGACGAGCCGGATGAAGCGATTCGTGCATTAAAAGAATGCGGTTTTACCGTAAACACAACTGATGTTATCGCAATCTTAGTACCGGATAAGCCCGGAAGTCTTTCTGAGGTCCTTGCTGTCATTAAAGAGCATCATATGGATATCGAGTATATGTATGCCTTTATGAGTAAGTTTGAAAAACAGGCTGTTGTCATCCTTAAAATTGACAATGTATTTGAAGCCAGTAAAGTTTTAACAGACAATAATATTTTGCTTCTGGAAGCGGATATGCTGTATAAAATATAAGGGGGAAACAGATAATGGAAGGTAATACCAGAATGGTAGTACGGAAGAAAAGACGAATCGCAGTAGCAGTGCTTGCGGTTTTACTGTTGATTGTTTCAGGGTGTTCACCTGAGGCAACAACAAATGGTGACGGAGGTCAGAGACTTACGCTTAATTTTGCTACGTTTTGGCCCGGTGAAGATTATCAGATCGCCGAAGGCCACCACTCCTGGGCCGCTGAGATTGAGTCTCGTGTCTTGGAGGAAACAGATCATACAGTACAGATTACATTCCATTCAGGTGGGTCTCTTTTAGGTGCCACAGAAATTTATGAGGGTGTCGCTTTGGGTGCTGCGGATATTGGATCAACCTGCCCCTCTTATACTCCCGGAATCTTCAGAGCGTCATCAGTGCTGGAACTACCCGGATTTAATAATCCTGATGCACTGACGGCATCACTAACGATTCAGGAGGCCTATGAAACGATTGAAGAGATCCAAAAAGAGTACAGCGATGTCAAAGTGATGCATTTTTGGGCGACGGGCCCCGGGGATATTTTAAGTACAGTTCCTGTTGAAAGTCTTGAAGATCTTAGCGGAATGGAAATTCGTGTGGCATCCGGATCGGTACCGGCGATAGAGGCTCTTGGAGCAAGACCAGTATCTATGCCTATGAGCGAATCGTATCTGGCATTAAATCAGGGGATTGTTAAAGGCCTTCTTGGTCCGACAGACATTTTAAGAGGCTTTCGTCTGGCCGAAGTCACTGATTACATTATCAAGACCCCTTGGTTATACAACGTAGTCTTTGTAAAAGTTATGAATCAGAATACCTGGGATTCGCTACCGGAAGACGTTCAGCAGATCTTTGATGAAGTTAATGCTAAATATGTGACAGAATACGGAAAACTGCGAACCAGTTATACCGAAGAAGGCCAGCAGTATGCTGCAGATAACTATGGACATCAGATTGTGACTCTTTCTGAAGAAGAAGAAGCCAGATGGATTGAGGCTTTAAGTTCGGTTCAGGAGCAATGGGTCAGTGACATGGATCGCTACCAGATTGACGGAAAAGGACTGCTGGAACAAGTAAATGAGATAGACGAAAGATTGTCACAAGAGTAAACGTAGAGAGTAATATTTACGTAGTATGGTAGGAGGAAAAAAGATGAAGAAGAAAAGAATAAGTATCATAATATTTGTGTTATGTGTTTCGCTGGTTTTTGCAGGATGTACAGGAGGGACACAACAAAATGAAAATGGCGGAAAAAGCATTGCGCTGAATTTTGCTACATTCTGGCCCGGAGAAAATTTTTATGTCACCGAGGGTCATCGTGTCTGGGCTGATACAATTAAAAACAGAGTGGAAACAGAAACGGATCACACCATAGATTTTATTATGCATTCTGGTGGATCACTGCTTGGAGCTTCTGAAATATACGAAGGAGTTTCCATGGGTGCTGCAGATCTGGGATCAACATGCCCTTCTTATAGCCCGGGCGTTTTCCCGGCGACCAGTGTCTTTGAACTTCCGGGTTTTATCAATAAAGACGCTGTAGCGGCTTCGCTTGCGATTCAGGAAGCCTATGAGACAATTGAACACATTCAAAGAGAGTATGAAGATGTTAAGGTGATGCATTTCTGGGCAACCGGACCAGGAGATTTGCTGACAAAAACGCCTGTGACTACCCTAGAGGAACTTCAGGGTATGGAAATACGAGTAGCCGGCGGTTCAGTTGCGGCCATCGAGGCCCTGGGTGCGGCACCGGTAACGATGCCAATGGGTGATGCGTATCTCTCACTTAATCAGGGAATTGTAAGAGGCATCTTAGGTCCCGGTGAGATCCTAAAGGGATTTCGCTTAGCCGAAGTTACCGAATCAATAACGAAAACACCTTTTTTATATAATGTAATTTTTATTAAAGTGATGAACCAGAACACCTGGGATGCACTTCCGGAAGAGGTACAGGTTATTTTTGAGGAAGTAAACGGCTCTTTTGTTGAGCATTATGCAACGCTTGGAAAGGAACAGTCGGTTATCGGAGAAGAATTTGCCAAAGAAAACTTTGGGCATCAGGTGATTGAACTTTCTGATGAGGAAGAACAAAGGTGGCTGGCTACTCTGGCTGATGTACAGCAAAAATGGGTCAGAGATGCCAATCGTATAGGACTTCCGGCTGAAGAACTGTTAGACAAGGCTCACCAGCTGGATCAAGAATATTCTCAGTAATAGAAAGAAGCAGGAGTGGTATAAATCATGGAACAATTAGACAGATGGATCGCCCGTTTAAGCCTGCGCCTTTCGGTGCTGGCTCAGATTGGGCTTGCAGCAGTGATGATTTTGATAATCAGCAATATCTTTTTAAGAAGGTTTTATGCACCTGTTCCGGGTACCGTGGAAATGGTAGAGATTCTTGGGGCGCTTATTCTGGGATGCAGTATTGCCTATTGCCTGTATAACCAGGGGCACGTCTTTGTTAATGTTCTGGTGCAGAAATTACCTTTACGAATACAGGCGGCTGTTGATATATTTACCCGTCTGCTAATGCTGGCTGCTTCCGGCGTATTATGCTGGCAGCTTGTGATTTATACCCAAAGAATGATGGAGCGAGGTCTTTCCACCGGACATCTTGGAATTCCAATCTGGCCAGTCATTGCAATCGTTGCCCTGGGCTTTGTGTTGCTGTCGCTGGTTATTATTAATGAACTCATCAAAGCTGCAGTATTATTGCTAAAAGGAGACACAAAATGACACCGATTACATTGGCTTTTTTATCAGTGGTACTGCTTTTTATTCTGATCTTCTTAAGAATGCCTGTTGCTTTTGTGATGCTGGTGATCGGAATGGGCGGATATGCAATTGTGGTATCTCCCGGAGCAGCATTTACCATTACCGTACAAACCATATATAGTAACTTTTCATCGTATTCGCTGATTGTTGTTCCATTGTTTGTTTGGATGGGGTTTATTGCCTTTTATTCTGGACTCAGCTCGAAAATATATGATGCGACATATAAGATTGTTGGAGACCTGCCTGGTGGTCTGGCTATAGCTACAGTGGTTGCCTGTACAGGATTTGGTGCCATCTGCGGATCGACTACGGCAACAGCTGCTACGATGAGTGCGGTGGCACTGCCTGAAATGGATAAGTATAATTATAAGCGCTCGTTTGCAACCGCATCGATTGCTTCTGCGGCGATTATCGGAGTTATGGTTCCGCCAAGCGTTATCTTTATCCTTTACGGTGTCTCTACTGGAGAATCGATAGCCGATTTGTTTATGGCCGGTGTAATTCCGGGCATGATGTTGATGGGTGCTTTTATGCTGACTGCCTGGATCATTGCTTACCGGGATCCTTCGGTGGCGCCGGCAGGTCCTAAAATTGCCTGGCCGGATAAATTCCGGGCACTTTTTTCAGCCGGTATGGAAGTTATTGCTATTTTTATTGCTGTGATGGGCGGTCTTTTTGCAGGATGGTTTACTCCTACAGAAGCCGGAGCAGTGGGTGTATTTGCTACATTGGTAGTTACTGTTATTCGTGACAGTCTGTCCTGGGATGGGTTTAAAAAATCATTGGCGGCCTCGGTGCATTTATCAGCGATGATTTTATTTTTGGTAGCGGCAGCCTTTGTTTACAGTCGTTTTCTGGCGGTTACCGGATTGCCGGCAGAAGTGGCGAATATGGCTGCATCAGCTCCATTGCCTCCGCTTATTGTCTTGCTGTTAATTCTGTTTGCCTATTTTATTCTGGGACTCTTTATAGACGGATTAGCTCTGGTTCTTATGACAACGCCTATTTTTTATCCGATAGCCCTCGGGCTGGGTTATGATCCGATCTGGTTTGGCGTAATCGTTGTTTTAGCTCTTGGAATGGGAGTGATTACCCCTCCAGTTGGTGCAAATGTCTATGTTGTGGCCGGTGTGGCCAAGGATGTGGATGTCATGGAAATTTTCAGCGGGATCTGGCCTTTTTTAGCGGCCATTATCGTCTGTATAGTGCTGCTGATTGCTTTTCCGCAAATTGCTCTTTTTCTGCCGGGGTTATTTTAGTCACGATGTTATGGAGGTTTTTTATGAAAGATGTTTATCGTATCGAAGAAATTACCAAAATAATTAAAGAAAATGAAAAAGTGCTGCTTTTTGTAGCAGATCACGCCTGTACAACAGCACAGGCTCTTGATCAGAAAATTGAAGAATTTGTTGCTGATCATCAGGAAGTTATTGGGATACGAACAAATTTAAAGGCTGCTCCCACCTTACCCTCTGTGTATATGGTTTTAACGGCACCCACTGTTGTGCTTTTTAAAGAGGGCAGGGAAGTGTTCCGGGAGGGCCGATTTCTCCAATTTGAAGAATTAGAGGCGGCCATCAAATGAAAACAGAAACCGTAAGTAAAATCGTTACCATGGAGGAACTTAATCAGCATTATAATCCTGAACAGGTGGAAGGATACTGCCAGCAATGTCCTAATTATGGACGAGTCTGGTCATGTCCTCCTCATTCCTTTACAGGGATTTCCTATACGAAACCATATAACTATGTCTTGCTGATTGCAGAAAAAATATATCCGCCTGCAAATGCCGGTCCGGATATGTTAAATGAGGTTTTTCAAAAGACCAGACGATCCTTTGGTAACCGCCTGATTGCCCTTAGCCAAAAACACAGTGAGCAAGCAGAGGTGCTGATTGCGGGCAACTGTTATCAGTGTGAGGTTTGCCGAAGAGAAACCGGTGAACCATGCCAAAAGGCAGAATCATTAAAATATTCACTCGAAGCTGTAGGGTATGAGGTAGGACCGATTGCCGAAAATCTGCTCGAGGTCCCTTTGCGCTGGAAAGGAAAAAAGGGCTCAGATCAGCCACAATACTTAACAACCGTGGCAGCAGTGTTAGCAAAAAGTATAGAAACCATAAATGAAATCACTCCTGACCTGTTAGATTAACAAGCGCTGTTAATCACTTGTTAATCTTTTAGTAGCTTTTTGGTTACCGTATTTGGTAAAATGAAAGTGAAAAGAGAAGGAGTGATTGTTTGATTTCGCTGCATAGATATGTACTTATTTTTGTTGTTATAGCGGTTATCCTTACCGGCTGTACAGATAACCCTAACCCGGTCACACAGGAAGTTCCGGCTACACTTGATGTTTCATATATCACATATGCAGAAACGGTGGCAGAATTTAACAGGGATACCCAGGAAGAAATGACGATCATTGAATACCATTTTGTATTCCCTAAAATTGAGGAATCTGATGATTACACCAGCCTTCTGCTCATTAATGAATATTACCAGATGTTGTATCGTGATGTAATGGATTACGGATATCATCAGGCTTATTTATTTGCAAAAAATGATTACGAAGAGTCAAAAGATAACGATGGTCTGTTCCAGCCACATGCTTACGGTACGACGTATCAGGTAAGCTATAATGAAAACAGACTTCTGTCTGTTCAGCTCTCGGAGTATGCCTATACCGGGGGGGCTCATCCGACAACTTTTCTAACATCACATTTGTTTGATACAACCTCAGGAGATCTCCTTACAGTAGCAGATCTTTTCGATACTTCTTTAGATGAGGCAAAGATTTTGTTAACTGATGAAATTGACAGGCAAATCAGAGAACAAAGTCTTTCCGGTGAAACGCTCTATTACGATGATTATGAAAGATATCTGAAAGAGGCTTTCAATGTTCACGATTTTTATATAGAAAAAGACAGCCTGGTGCTCTATTTTCAGCAATATGCGATAGCTCCGTATGTAGCGGGATTTCCGAAATTCAGAATTCCGCTCACAGAAGTCCCATATTTTATTAGTCAATAAATAATGGCAGGAGAGATACTATGAGCCTATGCAACCTAAGAAAATGCTTGATCTTTGTATTGATGGTTACTATCGGAGTGATGGCTCCGATTTCTGTTTTTGCGTCTTTTTTTACAAAAAGTGGACAAAAGCCGATTTTTGATGTGCTGGACAGAGATTCAGGGCTCTCTAATCTTTCGGTATCCGGCATCATTGAAGACCGATATGGCTTCCTCTGGTTTGGAACACAAGGGGGATTAAATCGATATAACGGGGTGGAAGTCGAAGTTTTCAGAAACAATCCTTTTGAAGAAGACGGGCTCGTGCATAACCTGATTCAGACGATGTATTATGATCAGAAAAACCATGAAATCTGGCTTGGAACCTATCAGGGGATATCACGCTACCAGATAGAAACAAATACATACAGAAACTACTTACCAGGAGAAGACAGCTTATCTCACTCGGTCATTGTGGCAATTGCTGAAGATAAAGATGGATTTTTTTGGGCCGGAACGCTTAACGGGATCAACAGGATCAATCCCGAAACCGATGAAATAACGCAGTATGAGATTGCCGGTAATGTGGTCCGGTCAATTTTTCTGGATTCTAATGACAGACTACTGGTCGGTACCTATGAAGGGCTTTGGTACTACGATCATGATAATGATGCCTTTGTTTTATATGACATTGAGCTTCCTGAACCCTTTGTTATGACCATACAGGAATTCGAACCCGGAATCCTGACACTGGGCTTATGGGACGGCGGTGTGGTGCAGTATGATACCGTAAGCGGAGCCACAGATGTTTTCGAATTTGAAGATAACCGTATTTATACTGTCCTGCAAACCAGGGACGGAGTACTATGGGCCGGGTCATGGGGTGGCGGACTTTTTGCAGTAACAGATACCGGTCAATATCACTTTACCACCAAGACAAAAGCACAAAAACTGGCTCATCCTGTTGTTTATTCCCTTCACCAAGACCAAAGCGGTATTTTATGGGTCGGAACTAATGGCGGCGGTCTCAATAAAATTAATCCGAGGAAAGTCGACTATACGCTATTTAGACATGATCCTTATAATCCCTTAAGCCTTAGTAACGGAAAGATCAATCATATGCTTAGAGATCGTTTCGGAAATTTCTGGGTGGCTGTCTATAATGAAGGAGTAGAAAGGTATGATCCGGAAACAGAAGCATTCATTAAGTACAAGGCTGATATCCAACAAGAAGGGTCGCTTCCATCTAATACTGTTACGGTCATTGCCGAGACAGATAATCAGCTTCTATTAGGCACAGGAGCCGGGATTGCTGCTTATGACTATCAGTCAGAAACCTTTCAAACGCTTCCGATTATTGATAAGCAGAACAATGTTTATTCGATGGCATATGATGATAAAAATCAGGTTTTATGGATCGGAACCTATGAAAACGGTCTATACCGCCATGATTTTATGACCGGAGAAACACAGAACATTAATACCGATCCGGATAACAATTTATCAATTTCGGATAATCTTATCTATGCACTTTTACTTGATTCAAAAAACCGTCTGTGGATCGGAACTAATAATGGCTTAAATCGTATTGATTCCGATCAGACACAGGTCATACAATATTACAGAGAATCCGGGAACAGGCAAACATTGGCTGCCAACAATATAAGAACCATAGCTGAGGATAGTCAGGGTAGGATCTGGATTGGTTCGGTTGGTGGCGGGATCGCCCGCTATATGGATCAAGACGATGCCTTTTTAAGCTATACCGAGGCTGAGGGGTTATCGAGCAATGTTATTATCACCATTCTTGAAGGCAAAGATGGCAGGATCTGGGTCGCTACTCATGACGGGATATCGGTCTTAAATCCGGATACCGATCAAATTGATGTGTTCACACCAAATGATGGTATTGGCGGCTGGGAATTTAGTATCGGTGGGTATAAAGAAGATGACGGCTCGTTACTTTTTAGTGGAATTGACGGTATTATTTCAATCAATGCCGATTTTACGAGTCATTCTGAAGACAAGTCACCACTATATATTACAAAAGTCAGCACTCTTGACCAGCCGGCTCTTGCTTATAGAACTATTTATAACGATCGGGAGTTTCAGTTTGCAGCCCGGGAGAATGATCTTGGTTTTCATTTTTTCGTACTCGAATATGACGCCCCTGAACGAGTCAATTATTTCTATCGCCTGTTGGGTTTTCAGGATGAGTGGAAAAACGCCGGAAACCATAACGATGTTTCCTTTTTGAATCTCTCGCCCGGATCCTATGTCTTTGAGGTTTATGCAGAAACGATCAGAGGGATTCGTACAGAAACTGCATCAGTCTCCTTCACGATTGCTACACCCTGGTATCTGACTTATGTGGCCTACATTGCTTACTTGTTGTTATTTGCATTCGTGATCTTCGGTATGGTTAAACTTTGGGGCGCAAGGGTTGTTAAAAAAAGGAATGAAGAACTGGCTTTGGTTAATCAGAAACTTGAACTGGCAAACGATGAGCTTGAGAATCTGTCAGTCAAAGATTCTTTGACAGGCTTATACAATCGTCGCTACTTTGACCAGCGAATTGAAGAACTGATTCATCTGGCCAGAAGAAGCAATTCGTTGATTTCGCTGGCAATGGTTGATATTGATAATTTCAAAAGATTTAACGATGAGTACGGTCATCTCGCCGGTGATTATCTGCTTATGGATCTTGGAGAATTTTTAAAAGAAAATCTTCCCAGATACACTGATTTTGTTGCCAGATACGGAGGCGATGAAATGGTCATTGTTTTCTATGATACAGATTATAAAGGGGCAGAGCAGGTGCTTGAAAAAATCATGGAGCATGTCAGAAGCATAAAGGTTCGCGAAGAGTTCGGTACTAAACCGGATTACATTAGTATTACGATTGGGGCAGTAAGTATGGTACCGGGGAAAGAGGCAACAGGAAAAACCTATGTGGAAAAAGCCGATCAGGCTATGTATCAGGCTAAAACCGCAGGCAAAAACCGATTGCGTTTTTATCGCTGATCAGAGGAATATTAGCACAAGGCGTCAGGCAATTAACTGATGCCTTGTGTTTTTTTGCTGCCGGGAAGGTTACAAGATGTTTATGATGGGTATAAATTTGATATGAACATAGACGGGAAGTGGAAATCATTATGAGCATAGTTCTTGAAGCGATCGGATTAAATAAAACCATTGGTAAACATAAAATTGTGGAAGATATTAGTTTTACAATAAAGGGCGGTGAAGTGTTTGGTTTTTTAGGACCAAACGGAGCCGGGAAGACTACAACCATTCGAATGTTAGTTGGTTTAATCAGGCCGACATCCGGCGAGGTAACAATTTGCGGATTTGATATCAGAAAAAATTTTGAAAAAGCCATGAAGCAGGTTGGTTGTATTATTGAATATCCGGATTTGTATACTTTTATGTCCGGCAGAGATAATCTTCGCCATTTTGCGAATATGCTTGAGAATGTGACCGAGGAGAAAATCAATGAAGTCATAAGGCTTGTTAGGATGGAAAAAAGAATCGATGACCCTGTTGAGGTATATTCCACCGGAATGAAACAGAGATTAGGACTGGCTCAGGCTTTACTGGGTGACCCTAAACTTTTGATACTCGATGAACCGACAAATGGCCTGGATCCTTCTGGCATTCATGAGTTTAGAGAACTGATTAAGTCTCTGGCCAGGCAAAAGAATATGGCCGTATTTGTTTCGAGTCATATTCTTTCAGAAATGCAGCTTATGTGTGATCGGGTAGCCATGATTAACCACGGGAAACTAATCCAGACCGGTGACATTCATACCCTGCTCACTGACTGTGTCCATGTTTGGACTGTTGATCGTCCGGAGGCGGCCGCGGAGATGCTGCAAAAAGATTACGAGTTGTCTGCAAAGATTCTAAATGATACGTCCGTATCGGCTGTACTGGGTAAAGAAAGCGTAGCGGAAATAAATAAGAGGTTGATTAAAGAGAATATAAAGATAGAGTACGTGTACAAAGAACAAAGGAATCTTGAAGATCTTTTCCTGGAAGTAACGGAGGATGGTTATGCACAAATTAGTAGAGAATGAAATTCTTAAAGTGATTCACAAAAAAAGGATTGTCGTGATCATCATTACTGTTGCGATATTGGTCTCTCTTTTTGCTTATGGCGAGTATTATCGTTCTCAGCGAGTTAACGAAAGAATTGCAGAAAGACTCGGTACAGAATATGCAGAGGACTGGAGACTTTTTACAGAACAACAATTGCTGGATCATGAAAGAAGACTTGAAAATCCCTATCTTACAGAAGAACGCAGCCGGCGCTTATCTTTGGAAATAGAGCAATATCAGTATTATCTCGAGAATGACATTAATCCGAGTGTAACCGGCAGTGCCACGTTTACAAGAATGTTTATGGAGCAATCGATCCTTCTTTTTTTACCCTTGCTGGTTATGATTTTAGTCAGCGATTTGGTATCCGGAGAGTTTTCAGGTAAGACCATTAAATTACTTCTGACTCGTCCGGTTTCACGCTGGAAAATACTGACAGCCAAAATGCTGGAAATGATCATTCTTGTTACACTACTCATGGCGATTATCTTTTTCATATCGGCGCTGTTATCCACTCTGGTCTTCGGACAAGGCGGGTGGGGAGCACCGGTAACAACCGGGTTTACTATTATTGAAGGCAGGCTTGGCTATGATCAGGTAACCAGTGTTCCTCAGTGGCTCTATATTACGATGATCTATGCTCTAGCTTGGTATGTAGCGGTCATCGTTGGCTTTTTAACGATGATGCTGTCTGTTTTATCCAGAAATACCGGCATAACCATAGGACTGATGATGGCGGCACTGATTGCCGGCAGTATTTTAAGCTTTTTTATTAATGACTGGCCAGCTATCAAATATTTTTTTGTTGTTCATCTCAATCTGATTAGCTATCTCTCGGGGAACATTCAGCCTGCCGGTTTAACTCTTGGTTTTTCGCTGATGATTTTAGCTGCCTGGGGAAGTGTAGCTTTGTTTATCAGCTATATGGCTTTTATCAGACAGGATGTTCTTGCCTAGAAAGGAAGTAATCATGATTAAATATGTATGGAAATTTATACTTTTTATTGTTTTGATAACGGCCGTATGGATTGCATATGGTATGATGAATGTATACGAGTATGCCCCAAGGGAAGGCGCCAGTCAAATAGAGCCCGATCCTTTACAGCAGACAGAGATCGACAGAGAAAATAAGGGCATTGATGATAGCTATCTGATTATGATCGCCGGTGATTCGATTGCCCGTGGCAGAGGAGATCAAAGTGGGCTTGGCTTGGCCATTTCTTTTCCGGAAGAGATCAATCAGAGACCGACGGAAGTGTTAAATCTCGGAGCAGACGGGCTGGTATCCTCCGAACTCTATGGGATGATCAGTCGTCCGGATCTAGAAGAACCGTTACAGAATGCGGAGGTCATTATTCTTTCCATCGGAGGAAATGATTTACGAAGGGTTGCCTTTTTAGCGTTACAGGGAGAAGAGATCACACCTAATTCGATGGAATACCGTGAGATCCTTAGTCAATATCTTGAACAGCTACAAGAAGTTCGTGACTATATCAGAAACAGGAATCAGGATACCAGGATTATTTTGATTGGATTATTTAATCCTTTTGAAGCCGAAGAAATCAGTGATTATCTTCCAAGAGACTTGCAGCTTGATATTCTTTTTGACTGGAATTATCAAACCCAGCTGTTTATGGAACAAGACCCGATGTCTTTATTTTTGCCGACTTATGATTTGTTTAAATGGAATTCCGCGGAGTACCTGTCTTTTGATCTGATCCATCCGACTCAAATGGGTTATCGGGTGCTTTCAGACAGAATTGCCGATCTTTTTTGAAATAATCAGAACTTTGAATAAAAAATCGTGAATATGTTTATAAGTGTAATAAGAATATTGATTAAAGGATGAGTGAATATGAGAGGATCCGTTAAAATTGGAACGATCAGAGGCATAGCAATAGAAGTAAATGTCAGTTGGCTAATTATTTTTACATTAATTACCGTGATGCTAGCAACAAGTTTTTTCCCTTTAAATTATCCTGATTGGGACCCGACCCTTTATTGGATTATTGGTGCCTTAATGGCTATTATGCTTTTCGTTTCTGTGTTGCTACATGAATTGTCTCATTCCCTGGTCGCCATAAAAAACGGAATAGAAGTTAAACGGATAACCTTGTTTATCTTTGGTGGTGTGGCTCAGATTGAAACGGAACCGGATGAACCGATTAAAGAATTTAAAATAGCGATTGCCGGCCCGGCAATGAGTCTTTTTTTAAGCTTGTTTTTTTCAGCACTGGCCTCTCTGGCAACGGCATCAGGTGCATCGGAATACCTAATTGTCCCGCTGACTTATCTGGCAACCGTCAATTTAGTGCTGGCTATTTTCAACCTAGTACCAGCCTTTCCGCTTGATGGAGGCAGAATATTGCGGGCGATCATCTGGCATTATAAAGGGAACCTTCGATTAGCCACAAAAATTGCATCAAATATGGGTGGTTTTTTTGGTTACTTCCTGATGTTTAGCGGAATCTTCATAGCCTTAAGTGGTGATATTGTTGGTGGCGTTTGGTTTATTTTTATTGGTTGGTTTATTAACCAGGCATCACAGGCAAGCTATCAGCAAACGATGGTTACCGATATCTTTAAGAAAATAAAAATTAAAGAATTTATGACTACCGATGTTATCGTTGTTGAATATCATAAGACGCTACAGGAGCTGGTGGATGAGTACTTCTATGTTTATAAGTTTGCCAGTTTTCCGGTAAGAAGAATGGATGAAATTTTCGGAGTAGTAAGTGTTAACGATATTAAATCAATTCCCAGAGATCGCTGGCAGGAAACATTGGTTACAGAAATTGCCAGGCCCTTAACGGATGATATGGAAATTTCACCAGACTGTACCGTTACCAGCAGCCTGAACAAATTATCTAAAAATGGTCTGGGAAGAATTCTTGTTATGGAGGATGATAAACTTCTAGGGATTGTTTCTAACACGGATGTGTTAAATTACATTCGGATTCACAGTGAATTGCAATAAGATTTTTTGTTGAAGAAATTTTGTCTACGGTGTACAATCTCTTAGGAAAACACTAAAGATATGTGATGGAGGATTTATGGATAATATTACAAAGGTATTAATCAGCGAAGAGGAAATTCGTGTAAAAGTAAAAGAGCTCGGAGAGCAGATTACTAAAGATTATGAAGGAAAAGATTTGTTGTGTATTTGTATATTAAAAGGGTCGATTTTGTTTGCTGCAGATTTAATCAGAGAAATTAAACTTCCCTTAGCCATTGATTTTATGGCGGTTTCTAGTTACGGAGACTCAACAGACTCTTCGGGCATTGTAAAAATACTAAAAGATCTTGATCATTCTGTGGAAGGAAAAGAAGTTCTGATTCTTGAAGATATCATTGACTCAGGCTTAACCCTTAAGTATTTATTAGGGAATTTATCCAGTAGAAAGGCAAACAGCATAAAAATTTGCACACTGTTAAATAAAAACGAAAGAAGAAAAGTCGATATTATACCAGAGTATGTCGGATATAATATTCCAGATGAATTTGTGGTTGGATATGGACTTGATTACGCTGAAAAATATCGGAATTTAAGTTACATCGGAATATATAGTGAATAAATGAAAACAACCGGGCGTAGCCGGGTTGTTTTCATTTATGTTACAATTCAAAAAGAGCATTTCTTCTATTCTTTAAAAATAAAATGTATTATAATAGGAACTAGTAAAAAAATGCAAGAGATGATCAACCATTCCATTTATAAAGGAGTTTCCTATGTCTGTTGAAAAACAAGTAGAGCGGATTGAAGAGTTATTGAAAAATACCAATGGAAACGTTCAGGAAGCCGAAGCAATTAAAAAAGGCCTTATTGATCATATCACTCTGATGGAAGAAATACTGCAAAGCATCCCAGAGGTTATCGGTGTGATGCGTCCAAACTATACCTTCGCTTTTTTTAACAACCATGGTTACGATTTTTTTGGAAAAACAAGAGAAGAAGTAAAAGAGTTATCCTGCTATCAAGTCCTTGGCAGTGAAGAAAAATGCAATACTTGTGCAATGGATAAAGTGCTTGAAACTAAACAAGAAACATTTATTGAGACCTTTGCCGATGAACTTGGCCGTTACATGGAATTTTTCTATAAGCCGGTTCTTGATGAAAACGATGAAGTTGATCTGATTATTGTAAAAATGAGAGACGTAACGAAACAGAAAATTTTTGAAAAACAGCTTCAGATGCAGGAAAAAAGCTATAGAAAACTCTATGAAAACGCTCCGTATGGGATAGCGATCATAAAAGCCGGGAAAACGCTGATGGTTAATACTGAAATTATTAAAACCCTTGGCTACCAGGAAGAAGAATTAAAAACGTTACCTTTTATCGATCTTGTTCATAAGGATTACAAGAGCCGGGCTCACAAACACCTGCAGGCTCTGAAAAATCATAACATTGAAAAAGTAGAAACAGAACTGATTCTTCTTCGTAAAGATGGAAAGGCCATATGTGTTGAACTGATGGGCTCTATGATCGATTTTCTTGGTGTGAAAGCCAAACAGATCATCATCAAAGATATCAGTCTGATAAAAAAGGAAATGGAAAAAGCATCAAAGATTCAAAAAGTACGGATGCAAAAATATCCAGCTGATCTGGACAAAATTAATTTTGAAATGATCTATCACCCGAAATTCAGTGTGTCCGGAGATTTCTTTCATATTTTCAAAATCAGCGAAACCGAAATACTGGGCTTTTTAGGGGACTCTAACGGAAATGGTGTCACCGCAGCACTATTAAATTCGGCTGTAAAAGTGATTATCAATGATGTGATTACCAAAACAACAGAGCCTGCAGACTTTTTAAATATGATTGATCAGGAGTTTCAGCCTCTTTTTGAAGAAGATTATGTAGCCGCAATTTGTTTTAAGATTGACTTTGAGAAAAACAAGGTGACGATTACAAGTGCAGGAATAAATGAATACGTTATAGAAAGAAAAGGAAGTCCTACGTTAAGCCTTCTAAAAGGCCCTCCGGTCGGGGGAAAAATTAAAGAGACTACGTTCGATACGAATGTTCATGATTTTAATCCCGGAGACAGACTCTATGTCTTTACTGATGGTTTTGGTGATGATGCACAGAAATTGCTTTTTGAGGAAAAGATTTATAAAGATTCTTTGCCGGGTCAAAAAGTAAAAATCAAGAACTATTTTTCAAATCCTGATAATATTAAAGATGATACATTATGGGTAGGTATAGAGTATAAAAAACAATAGAGGGTGAAAAGAAAATGAAAAATAAATATACAATATTGTTATTGGCTCTTCTGCTTGTTGTTTCATTTGGTTGTTCCGGAAATGATACGGTTGAATCATTAACCGTAAGTGACCTCTTTCCGCTGCAAGAAGGAAATTACTGGAAATATAACGGGTATGGAAATGAATATGCTGATTTTGAAAGAAAAGTATTGTTTGCTGAAGATAACCGGGCACAGATTTTAGAGACTAATCCAGGAACCACAATGGTGGTTATTTATGAAATAGAAGATGGCCGGACAAAAGTGGTTTACAGCGAAGAAAATTTTTTTGAAGAAATCAATATTCTGGATACAGAAGCTATTATGGATCAGGTAATTCTGCAGGAGCCGATCGCTGTTGATCAGACCTGGGAGGATGGTGTAGCGACGTATACGATCCTAAGTCTTACGGAAGAAGTAGAGACCGATGCAGGAACATTTACAGACTGTGTAATGATTGAGGTCACGTATCCAGGAAGTACGGGGATGTCTTTTAGTTTTTATAAACCGGGCTTAGGCATGGTTTTACAGGAATATGTAGACTCAGAGAATGACTATGTGATTTCTTCTGTACTAAGTGATTTTAGCGTGGCAGGCTTTCAATAAAAAACATTTCCGGAGGCAGATATATGGATAATACGTATAAAAAAATAACGACCATAGATTATGAAGTTAAGGCTGGTACGGATATGGATCACTTGGCCAGAAAATTTCATGAAGAAAAAACAATATATCCTGTAGCCTATGAAATAGACGGAATCATTCATAATCTAAAAACCGTTCTGGAAGAAGACGCTCGGGTGCGCTTTATTACCAGAAGATGTGATTGCGGAAACAGAATTTTTGAAAGAAGTATGGTGTTAATGTTTTTAGCTGCGGCAAAAGAAGTGATTCCTGATCGTGAGGTTTTTGTGCAACATTCGCTCTCCGGTGGCGTATACATCACGATTGAAAATATAAAAGCTGAC
>SKKY01000024.1 GCA_007123515.1 Clostridia bacterium | reverse complement strand
GATGAAACGCTTAAGCCGGTTATCGCTGAAGCGATGGTGCGCGGGATGAGCAAAGAAGATTTCATCTCCCGAAGCAACGCTATCTTTGATGAATATAACAAGACAGGAGGATACCGGTCATGACGTTTCATATTACTCTTTTTATGAATTTTTCTATATTTTTGCTTGTGGGCTTACTCTATATTTTTATGCCCTATTTAACAAGAAAAACAGAAAGCTTTGGCATTTCGGTTCCTGAAGAGATCTACCATTCACCAAGAATGCAAAAGATTCGTAAAGATTATACTAAGCAGGCCAGTATCGTTGTGCTGATCCTGTTTGTCATCACACTCTATTTTTCCATTACCTTAACTGAACCTATGAACTACAATGCTTTCATTGCTGGTCTGATTGGGCTGTTAGTCGCTTTATTTGTTTTATACCTCAGGTTCCACTTTTTTGTTAAGAACCTCAAACAAAAAGAGCAATGGACTTCCGGAAAAAAACAGGTCGCGATGGTTGATACTCTATTTAGAAAACGAAATCTGACTTACTCTAACAAGTACTTTATCATTCCGTTGGTCATTATCCTGATTAGTATTGCCTTTACCGCTATCAATTACGACTTGATCGGGGATCAGATTCCTATGCAGTATGATTTTGAAGGAAATCCAACTAATTTCAGAGAAAAAAGCCCAGCCTCCGTCTTTTGGCCTAATCTGATGCAAGCGCTCATGCTCGGACTTTTTGTTTTTATAAATTCGATCATCGCCAAAGCCAAGCAGCACATTAACCCGGCCGATCCTGAAAAATCAATCAGGCAAAACGAAGTGTTTCGAAAAAAATGGTCCGGATTTATTATTATCATCGGAACATTAATGATTCTTATGTTTTCATACACTCAACTGACCTTTATTTATACAATACCTCCACTGACAACCGTATGGATCATGATGATCTTTACCCTGATCGTTACCATTGGCGCTGTTTACCTAACGATCACTGTTGGACAGGGAGGCAGCCGAGTAAAAATAGAGGATCTTAATGCTAGTGATGAAATTGACCGGGATCTTGACCAGTACTGGAAACTTGGTCAGTTCTATGTAAATCCTGATGATCCCGCGATTTTTATTGAGAAACGCTTTGGAATCGGATGGACTCTTAATTTGGGTAACAAAAAAGGCTGGTTGTTTCTGGTAGGGTTACTTATCATCATAGCCTTAGGTATATATTTTGAGTAAAAAAGGAGAGAACTATTATGATTTTATCAACAGTTGAAAAAGCAGGACAAAAAGAAGTACGGGAGGTATTGGGTGTCGTTAAAGGTAATACCATTAGAGCCAAACACATCGGCCGGGATATTGGTGCTACATTCAAACACCTGGTTGGTGGTGAGCTAAGAGGATATACAGAAATGTTAAGTGAAGCCAGAGAAGCCGCTACCGAAGAAATGATTAAAGAAGCAGAGGGGCTGGGAGCTGAGGCAATCGTAGGCATTCGTTATTCGACTTCCGCTGTCATGCAGGGAGCCGCCGAAGTAATGGTTTATGGAACAGCGGTAAAGCTAAAATAAAGAAGAAGCGACGGAATCAAATCCGTCGCTTCTTTTATCGTTATTTATTTAACGATCCGCCTTTTTTGGTTGTTTTAAATGCCCGGCTGTATGCTGGCATTTTTTTTGTTGATGCTTCTGCACCATGTCCCTGTTCAGCGCTTGTTTTTTTCTTATCTTCAATAAGTTTCTTCATTCTTTCAATGTTTTCTTTAGACATTGATTAACACTCCTTCACCCGTCACTGAGTAAATCCCAGCACCTTATTCTACCATAAAAAAAGGAAACACCCTATCGAAACTTTACGGCTGCAGATGTTTTAGCATATGATTTCTCAGCACTTTATAAGAAAGGGCTCCGGTTGCATGGCCTTTTTCAAATGTTTCTACAGGACATGCACCATACGACTTTTTCTGGACATCATATCGAATGATGGCATCATGTCTGGCAAGTAGTGGAAAAACATTCTGATGACTGACTGTTGCAAAATCATGTTTAAAATTCATAATTTTACCGAATTTTTCAGGTTGCGATTTCGCTTTTTCTGATACAGATTTACTGTAGACACTGTTTAAGAAAGCATCATCGATGGCGGTCCCTGCAATCAGCGGAGTGTAGACATCTGCACTATGAAAGTAAATATGATGCAGGTTGGTTATAAATCCTCCGAGGCTTGAGCCTGCCACTAATACTTTCTGATCACTCTCTTTTTTTATATGCTCCACAACCTGCTCTATGAGTGCTACTGATACAGCCATCATCATTACAAAATTGGAAAGGGTCGCCAATCCTTCTGAGAACTCTTTTCGGCTTTTATGAAACGGAGCCCTGATCAGAAAAAGATTAGCAGGAATTTTTACCTTTTCATGGGGAAAGATATGCCTAAACCCATAATCAAACGGGATCTCATTGGCTCCATGGTGGTAAATGATACTCGGATATTCCGCTCCAAGCCACTGCGCCACCCTAAAGCCGGAACCGATTTTTCCGGATAGGGTATCTGAAACAACTTCATAATCCCCTGTTTCATATATATCCGGCATCATAACTACCACTTGTCTTAGATGCTCCGAAAAGGATGGCGTATCAATTCCATCACGGAAATACTTAGGAAAAAACTTTGATCCGATACTAATCGACGTAACATCAATCATTCGATGAATATTCATTGTTTTTTCTCCTTTATCTCATCCCACCGATAGTCACAAGATGGCCTTTAAATTCTAACTCCCTGGAAATGTCTAATACTTCTTCCTTACTAATATCGAGATCCTGCCTGATATATAATCTTCTGGCGAAGTCATTTTGTAAAAGGATCTCATTGACCGCTTCAAAATCCCTTAGTGCAATTTCATAATTATAGATTTCCTGTGCAGTCTTTTCCCGGTTGGTTCCCGGTAACAATGTAGCCAGTATTTGTCCGGCATTATCTCCGTCCTGGCTCTGCCAGAGATAGAGTTCCTGAATCTTTGTTAAGATCACAGTCTGCTCTTCTTCCTCCCATATTTGCACATCTAAGACAGGAATGAGTCCGTTGGAAAACGCATCGTAACTTTCTCCAAAAAATGAAAGTTTCATACCCACCAACTGTTCTACATAGTCCCTTTCAAAAGTATGAACAACACTGTTTGTCCGGTCTGAAAATTTTAAGACCACGCTGTCGGCATTATCTATTAGCGCAAAAATAATCGCTGCATTTTCAAGCATTTTGTCTGTCAAAGTAGCGTAGTTTTCTGGTTGTTCCACCACATAGTTAGCAATTAATGCATACGGCTCCTGGCTGGTTTGCAGTTCAATCCCATCATGCAGCAAATCCGCATAATGCAGACTGCGAGCAAGTCCTGAAGCCTTAACGGAATCCCCGATATAGGGAGTTTTGAAATCATATATCTGTTCGTAATCGAGATCTTGTATTACTCGCAGATTTTTTTCTGATGGCACAACCACATTGTCGCAACCCATAGTCATGAATAATAGAAATAATAAGATTCCTGATACTACATATTTACTTTTCATTTAATTTTCCCTCTTCCATTTTGATTCTATATGAACTATCTCTGGTTCAGACAGATCAATAACAGCCTGCCATCTGTAAGTAGATGGCCATTTTTTAAACATATCATTGATATAGTACAGGAAATTAACAGACATCTTTTTTTCATAGGGTTGCCAGCCATCAGCGGGTATAAGTTCCATCTGTACTGTCTCCTGTTGTTTCTTTATCTTATAAATACCACTTATCATGCCTAAAAAGACATCTCCAGTGATAAAAAATTCTCCTTCTAATTTGATCTGGTCTTTCAAGTTCACAAGATTTGGCAGAGCCGGAGAAAAATGAAGCTCCACTATTTGTCCGTTTTGACTGCCTCGTATTGTTTGTATCTCCAACTGATCAGCATGGTGAACCAAATCATATTGCAATTGGTCGGATACAGCAGTCTTTTTATCAACGATCGTTAGAGGATGTAGCACGGTATTCGCATCCGGATTTAGCAACAGAATTAAAGGATCCGGTGAATACCGGATAAAGTACATCGTCTGGAAATCGATCGGCAATGGCAGTGCATCCGGCTGATGAATTCTCTCATCAATTCTGATCATGACTTTTGTATCAGCTCTGCGTACAAAATAGAAATCTTTTAAAAGCACTAAAGGCATGGACGTTGGATTCTCTACGGCATCACCCATGGGGGCTAACAGACCAAAGGGCTTTCTCTTTTTTGAAGATGACTCACGAACCTGAACCTCAATCTCTCGCCCTTTAGTATCCTCAAAAGAAAAATATGTGGATACTCCGTTTGCCCCGATCTCTAAAAAGGCATCTTTTAGCGGTCGCTCACTCATCTGCATAAGACCCTTCCCGGTTATCTGGTACATGTCAGGATTTAAATTCATTGATGGCTGATGATAGACATCCACATAGCCATCCGTACGCCAGGCAATAACCAGAAAGCCTCTCCCATGCACATCATCATCAAAAACCTGCGGTTCAAAACCAATATAGACATCATCCGGATCTGCTTCGAAATTAATCAGCATTAATCTTTCCATTGGTTGAATCATAAAGGAGACAGGTGAAAACAGCTTCTCCTGCTTTTGACCTGTATAAATATCAGCAGCATTTGATGCTCTCTCAGGTAAAAGAGGCGGTTTATTGTTTGAGATCGCCATCACCATAAACGATGATCCAATCACTACTACGGCCGTCGAAAAGAGCATCACTTTTTTCAATCTTTTACTGATTCTCATCTTACACCTCGGATAAAATTATATTTGTCATAGTAATACCTCTTCTGGATGGAAATAGGAATGTTCAAGATAGGAAACCCACATATAGTAGACTTCCTCCTGGCAGTATCCTAAAAGCTTTTCAAAATCATCCGGTTGACGAACCAGCTGCCCTAACTTGTCCCGACCAAAAAACTGATCAAAAAATTCTATGTACGTATAGGCCAGCTCATATCCACCGATAGCAGCAAACGTTAGAGGGTTTCTTGTTGCAATTTCATCAGGTGAAGGAATGTCTGTAAGTGACAGGTCCGTTGTTTGTCTCTGCCCGGCTAAATACATGGCGATACCCTCATTAATCCAAAGTGGAAGTTTTGGATTGATCTGATAATTAACAGTATGAACGTATTCATGAACGGCAATTTTTAGCATCGACTCATAACTGTGAACAAGTCCTTTACTTAAAGGCGACGTCATAATCACCTTATCTTTGATGTGATCACCGACATACCACTCTGGTGCAAACATAGATCCGAGCAGTCCATATTTTTTCTTATGAAAAACTGACTGTTCAGGATAAATATAGATTTCTGTTTTTCCGGTCTTTTCATATCTTAGTGACCGTTGGACACTATCGAGCTTCGTTTCAAGAGTCATTATAATGTCCTTAGCAGCTTTTTCATCTTGTGGTTCAAAATACACCGCAAAATCATCAGACACATACAACATCATATCTTTAGTTTTAAGATCTCCTGAAGGAAGCGCAAAGATCGTAATCATGACGAATAGAGTCATTACGATAATAATTGTAATTCTTTTTTTAATTCTCATTGTCTTACTCCACTTCTTCAAATTGGTAATCAAATTGATACATACTCTCTGCCATATCGGCAAAAAAACTAAAACTACCTTTTTCAGCGCTCAATACTTTTTCCATCATTTGAGCTAAAGCATAGACATTTTTAATATATTCTTCTTTAGTTTTTTTCATAATATTGGGATCAAAATTAAAAATCAATCCGGCCATAATCAGTTCAGCTGTTTCTTCTGGATACTCCACATTAAATATCTTTTTTTGATTACCTTCGTGAATGATTTTTTCTATTAGTGGGGAAAATGTATGAAGAGAAGCCACCAATGTCTTATGTCTCATCACAATATCGCTTTTTTTTCTGAAGAATTCCAACACTTCAATATTCTCTGTATGACTAATCTGATGCTGGAGGATAAAATCTCTGAATTTCTCAGCAGGAGAGAGTGTTTGGCTATCAACGACAGGCATCACTTCCGCTACATGCCTGGCCATATCTTTCATAACCACATCATTCATAATCTCTTCTTTAGACGAAAAATAATAGTAAAAAGTTCCTTTGGCAATCCCGGCTTTTTTTATGATGTCATTAACCGAGGTCTCTTCGTAACCCTTTTCATTAAACAGCGATCGTGCTGCTGCTATGATTTCTTTTTTTCTTTCCTCACGTTCCTTTACAACCCTGACCATCGGAAATCCACCTTTCTTTTCTCATATCTGAAAATATCATACTTTACCGACTGACGGTCAGTCAATAGCGTTCATTAATTATTAACAATTTAAAAAGGCATAAAAAAACACCTATGATAATCATAAGCGTATTTCTTATTATTTACTTCTCGTTATAATGAACCACTCTGTTTTTCCCGCTTTTTTTTGCCCTATATAATGCCTGGTCGGCTTTATTAATCAGATTAAGAAAACTGTTTTCGTGATTAGGTACTTTCGTTGCTGCTCCCAAACTAACGGTAATAACAGCCTTTGTTTCTGATCTTTCGTTTGATATTGAAAGATCCTCTACGGCTTTTCTGATTCGCTCACCTATTTCTATGGCACCTTCCTGATCTGTCTCCGGAAGAATTACTACAAATTCTTCGCCTCCATATCTTGCCACGTAATCCGATGTCCTTTTTAGGGACAGCATTAATATCTCGGCAATCTTTTGCAAACACAGATCACCCTCCTGGTGTCCGTAAGAATCATTAAATATTTTAAAATCATCAATATCTATAAATAATATCGATAACTCATTCTTTTGCCTTTTTGCTCTGTTCCATTCTTCCTCAATTTTATAATCAAAACTTCTCCGATTATGTAGCCCTGTCAGTCCGTCTAAATTAGATAATTCTTCCAGTTTATTGTTTAGGTTTAGCAATTGACTTTCCAGCTCTTTACGTATCGTCACATCTCTGGATGCTGCAATAATTTCCTCTTCATCAGATATCCTTAAGTCCGCCTTTTTAGCAAGTGTTTCTATCCATAAATAATTTCCATCCTTTTTCCTAAAACGATATTGAACCGTAACCTCATAATCTTCATTTATGACTGCATGTAATGATTTGCTTAATGATTCTAAATCATCCGGATGATAGAAATCAAAAGAACTTTGACCAATAAGTTCCTCTTTTTCGTATCCGGTTATTTTTTTAAAAGAAGGCGATACATATTTAAAGTTCCCCTTTTGATCATGAGTAGAAATCATATCAATCATACTGTTAATCATATATTTGTAATATAAAATTTTATCCTTGTCCTTTTCATTGTCTTGAATATACATCAATAGGTAATAAATCAATAGACCTGCCATGGCAGAAATTCCGAGGTAGTAGGATAAGATTTTTACCGAATGGCTCAAATTATTTACGAAGTAGGCTATAGCCAGGGAAGATGCAGCAAGATAAGATGCATTCATTATGAAGTATTTCTTTACAAAAACCATTCTCAGATTTGATATCCATCCTAAAAACAAGCCCATCACCAAAGCAATGGTCAGAGCGGAGGTTGAGGCTGCACTTATTCCAAACAAAAAGAATCTGGCCAAACCAATAATCAGACCGGTAACGGCTGATGCTATCATTCCTCCGTACACAGCACTGATAACCAGCGCTAAATGTCTGAGATCCACAATAACCCACTCAGCAACTTCAACTGTGCTAAGCATTAAGAAAATACCTAACAGACCTCCTCCGAGGCCTATTATTACCTTGTGTTTTTTTTCATAGTTACCAAATGATTCCTGTTTTTGAAGCATCAGTGTTAATAGAAAAACAAAAGCTACAGACGCTCCAATATTGTTCACAAAGTCGATTACCATACGTTCCCCTTTTTAATTTTAATAATAAATCATTTTCTTCGTCATGCCACCATCAATCACCAGGTTCGTGCCGGAAATAAAATCATTTTCAGGATTTGTGAGAAACAAACAAGCTCTCGCGATATCATCCGGCCGGCCGACTCTTTTTGCTATATGCTGATTATGCGCATCCTCAGATAGATTTTGATAATCCCCTGTTTCAATCCATCCCGGGCTGATGCAGTTAACCTGAATACCATCCTCTGAAAAAGAGGCTGCTAAAGCATGTGTCAGGGCAGCAATGCCACCTTTAGATGCTGCATAGGCTTCACTATCCGGTTCGGACATTAGTGCACGAGTGGAAGCAATATTAACAACTGAACCTCCACCTGTTTCACGCATCAATTTAGCCGCCTCCCTGGCTGTAAAAAACAGGCCGCGGAGGTTAACATCCATAACAGCATCCCATTCCTGAGGAGTAATCTCATATGGGGATTTCCAAAAAGATACGCCTGCGTTATTTATTAGTATATCAATTTTTTTATATGTTTCTTTGATGATAATCATCATCGCTTCTGTCTGTGTAAGATCTGATACATCCACATGATAAAAAACAGCTTGGCCACCTGATTCTATAATCTCGGTTTCGGTTAAAGCGCCTTTTACAGTATCTTTTTCAGCGATAATTACCATAGCTCCCGTATCAGCATAAGCCATAGCAACTGCCCTGCCTATGCCACTTCCAGCTCCGGTTACAATAACTACTTTTTTCTGAGTATCCATTTATTTCCTCCTATTTTTCCAGGTTACGGGTTACTATTTCAGCTGCAGAACCATCCACACTTCGGATATGCAAATCTCTTTGAGGGAAAGGTATTTCTATATTATTATCTGCAAAAGCTTTAAACAGCTCGAAGCGAACCTGGGATTTTATCTTCATTTCATTTTTAGGTGTCTGTGCCCATAAAAGAAGTACAAAATCAAGAGAAGAATCTCCATAGTCCATAAATAGTACCAGTGGTTCCGGCTCTGATAGTATTTCCGGAAATTCCTTATGAAGCTTCCAGGCTACATCAAGGGCAATCTCTTTTACTGCAAAAACATCTGAATTGTACGATACTCCAAAAGGAATTCGCAAACGTAGTCTGGTGTCTCCAAAAGAACGATTGATAACCTTTTCTTCTAAGAAAAAAGAATTTGGAATAATCATATGTTCATTATCCAAAGTCTTTACCACAGTGGCTCGCATTTTTATCTCCAGGACATCACCAAATATATCATCAATGATTACGCGATCTCCTACTTTTATCGGGCGCTCAAATAACAGGATAATACCGGAAATAAAGTTAGAGGCAATATTTTGTAATCCAAAACCAATACCAACACCGACTACCCCGGCAAAGATACTGATGCTTGACAGATCAATTCCCAAAGTGGTTAAACTGACAACAATAGCAATAAACATAACAATGTACTGAAACAAGCTGTTTAAGGTAAAGCGCATACTAGTCTCAATCTGGTACTTATCATAGGCATAAGAAAGCACATATTTTTTAAATAATGATGAAAACTTTACTGCTAAAAAAATAATTAACAGTGCCAGGATAAGCACAAACAACGAAATGCCCGCTCCCCCTATTTCAAAAAGGGTATCAAACAGAAAAGAAATCTCACCAAAGAATGCCATAAGTGCAGTTAGCACCGCAATAATGGATACCAGATTGATGGAAAATAGCAGCATATTTAGTAATCCTTCTTTGCTTTTTAAGTGCTTATTTGTTTTTTTTATAAGCATTGTTCTGACAAAAAGAACAACAAGAAGGCTGAATATAAATTTGATTAGATGGTAAACCATGCCCAATGTTTCTTCATTAATGTATTCTCCTAATAAAGGAATTGTGTCCATCAACAGCCATCCTCTCTATTCATTTATAATCTCTATTTGTATAGGTTTTAATGCCTGCAGGGCCGTTTTGTGACTTTTAGGAGTCACACCTGCGCAGCAGGAGGCATCAACCGTAATCAAAGTCTCAGGCATAAATGTCTTAGTCAGTATGGCATTGGTTAAGACACAGATATCGGTGGCTACACCAACGATTTCTATCTGATCGATATCTTTGTACTTACCTTCAAAAAGATCTTTCGCCAGATTGTCAGAGCCAAAGGTCCCTTTTTCATAGATCCTGTATCTACTAATATCTATCGCCTGTTTAATCTCCGGATGGAGCTCCCAGCCATACGTACCCTTAATGCAATGTTCCACCGGTAAATTTTTTCCCTCTTGAGTCTCTAAGTATTCTTCGTCATGGGTATCCATTGTAAAAATGATCTCTGCTTCTTTACTCTCATGTTCTTTAATCTTCTTAACTACATTTCCGACAATCGAGACCGCTTCTTTTGTTCCAAGCGCTCCGTTGATAAAATCATTCTGCATATCAATTACTAGTAATATTTTTTTCATAACGACACCTCATTAATTAAAACATTGTTATCTAATTAGTACCCGCTTTTTCTCTTAGACTAACGCTTACGCTATCGATCTCAACCATATTAAATTGCTTCTGTATGGTATAATTATAGAATATTTATAAAAAGGAGTTTTTTTCTATGCACTGGTTTTATCTTTTTATCGCGATTCTTGGTGAAATTTTGGCAACTTCATTTCTTAAATCAACCTTTGGTTTTACCCGCCTGATTCCTTCTTTGATTGTGGTTGCCGGATACGGAATTGCTTTTTTCTTTTTATCATTAGCCTTACAGCATATCTATGTCGGAATCGCTTATGCGATCTGGGCCGGAGCGGGTATTGTCTTTATTTCTCTAATTGCTTTTTTCATCCATCAACAAAAGATCGATCTTCCGGGGATCATTGGTATTACCCTTATTATTATCGGTGTGATTATAATTAACGCATTTTCAAAAACGGGCATTCATTAATTTTGTATATTGTATACAATTTGTTTTTTTTGTTTGTTTTAAGGGTAAAAATAGATAAAACATATAACCGGAGGTGCAATAATAAAGTTTACCATTTCTCTTGAAGAAACTACTTTCAAAAAGAAAGTCTCCCTTATCGGAGCCGGATTTGTAGGCTCAACAACGGCCTATGCCCTTATGATGAAAGGACTGGCTCGTGAAATTGTTTTAGTTGACGCCAATAAAAAATCCGCTGATGGTGAAATCCTTGATTTAGGTCACGGAATTCCCTCTATGGGTTCTGCAAATATTTATCATGGTGATTATGCAGACTGTAAAGACAGTGATCTGATTATCATTTCTGCCGGAAGAGGCAGAAAGCCTAATGAAACCCGCCTAGATATGGCTGCCGGAAATCTGACCATTATGAAAGAAATTTTACAAAATTTATCAGAACACTACAACAAAGGTATTATCGTTCTGATCACGAATCCTGTTGATATTATCAGCCATAAAGCCATCGAATGGACCGGCCTTCCTTTTGGTAAAGTATTTGGTACAGGCTGCTTACTGGACAGTTCAAGATTTATCAGAGCCATCGCTGATCATTTAGAAGTAAACACCGAATTAGTGAATGCCATGGTAGTTGGTGAGCATGGTGATTCTCAGGTACCTTTATGGTCGAAGGTCACCATTGCCGGCTTTCCGATTAAAGACTATTGTAAAGCACATAAGATTTCCTTTACGGAAGAAGACAAAGCTGCGATTGCCTCGAAAGTTAAAACCATGGGTGCTGATATTATCGATACCAAAGGCAAAACCCATTTTGGAATCGCCACTTGTGTAGCATCTCTAGCCGATGCCATCCTAAATGGACGAACTACTATTGCCACGGTTTGTACCACATTAGAAGGTGAATACGGAGTTTCTGATATTACCGTCAGTGTTCCTTGTATCGTTACGAATAATGGGGTTGAAAAAAGATTGACCAATGGATGGGATGAAAAAGAGATTGAGTTGTTTAGAGACTCTGCGAATAAATTAAAAGATGTTCTGGAGACAGTAGACATTGATTGATGGATGGTACTGTAAAAGACAGAAAAGGGCATAGTATCGCCTTCTCTGTCTTTTGTTTGTTATACTGCACGTATCATTCTTTCGGAAGGGCGGATAGATTATGCCACAAGTAAGTCGGAAAACAATGATCATCGCCCTGATTATTTTCATACTGGCAGGAGTGATTATTATGAACGGATGGTGCCATTCGCTTCCTGAAGGCATATCTTATGAAGGTTCCATGCACCACGTGCCGAATATTGAATTTCTGTATGACCTGACTTATCGGGATCAGGGTGAAACCCATCATGAACAGAGAATTTTCGATGAAAAACTGTCTATGATAGACAAGGCAGAATCCTTTATAGTCATGGACTTCTTCCTCTTTAATGATGATTACGACCGGACAGATACTTTTCCCGATCTAACCCAACAACTCACAAATGCCTTGTTGGATAAAAGACAGGCATATCCGGACATGCCCATTATTCTTATTACAGATGAAATTAATGAATTTTATGGAGCTTACACGGCTTCCCACCTTGATGAACTTCGTAATATCGGTATTGATGTGGTGATAACGGATTTAGATCAGATTGGAAATTCCAACCCCTTATACACCGGCATTTGGCGAACCTTTTTTCAACGATTAGACCCGTCCGGCCCCGGTTCTTTCCCGAATCTATTCAGCCCGGATTCACCGAAGGTCACTTTTAGTTCTTACTTAAGGCTTTTGAATTTCAAGGCCAACCATCGAAAAGTGCTCATTACTGAGAACAGCGCATTGGTAACATCCGCTAACCCTCATGATGCCAGCGCTCTTCATTCAAATATCGCCTTTCGTTTTAACGGGCCTGTTATCAACGATTTGCTGGAAACAGAAAAAGCAGTTGCTCATTTTTCCGGCTTCCGGTTTCCGGATCTGGACCATTCTTTAGCATCGCCGGAAACTTCCGACGTGCAGGCACAGGTTCTAACGGAAGGAAAAATCCAGGAAGAACTACTTAGCTTAATTGATAATGCTGAGTCCAACCAAACGCTTTGGATCGGACAGTTCTATATTAGCGATCGGAAAACTGTAAAGGCCTTAAAAAATGCTGCTGATCGGGGCGTAAACATTCGAATGATTCTTGACTCAAACCGGGATGCTTTTGGTGTGCGCAAAATCGGCATTCCAAACCGTCCCGTTGCTACAGAACTCGTCAATCATTCGTCTGATCAGATCCATGTACGCTGGTATGATACCCGCGGAGAACAGTATCACAGCAAAATGATATTATTAGCAGGAGGCAAAGAGATTCAGGTCTTAGGTGGTTCGGCCAACTTTACTTCACGAAATATTGAGGATAAAAATTTAGAAACCAACCTTCGCATCGTCGCACCTGCTGATCATGCTTTTTCGCAGGATGTCGAGCAATATTTTTACCGCCTCTGGGAAAACCAAGACGGACAATACACTCTAGATTATGCAGAGTTTGGCGAAACCGGTCTCTTGAAAAAACTTCTGTATCGCTTCCAGGAATGGAGCGGCTTTTCCACCTTTTAATTACAACATGAAAAACTCCCATTGTGATTGCACCCTATCGTTAGATTTTTGGTCTAACGTTAAGGGTCCACATCACAAGGGAGCTTTTTAGTTTTCTACTTTAATTTTTTTTAGTTTTACATGACAAAAAGGCTTACCACTAAAAAATGGTAAGCCTTTTATTATTTTCTTATTTTTGTCACACAGATGTCATATTATTTGCTTACAATCTTACTTACAAAAGATCATACACTATCGAATGATATCATGGTATGTAACTTGCGATAGTATAGAGAGAGGATTGGCGATATGAAAACATTCTTCACATTATTATCATCTTTAATGGTTTCCTTTTTATTTATTGGCGGCGACATTCAACAGAATGATGAACTCATACCGAATGCTTCATTTAGTCAGCAAAATGATTTTGAGAGTCTTACTGATGAACATGTCGTTATATTAAATTACCATGATTTGGTTGATGGAGAGCCTGAGAGTATGTCTCAATTACATGTGAACGATTTTAAAAAACAGATGCAATATCTTTACGATGAGGGATATCGTACTCTTTCTCTGGAGGAATTAATGGCCTTCCATAAAAAGGGATACTTTCCTGAAAAATCAGTAGTCATTACCTTTGATGATGGCTACCTGTCTTTTTATAATAAAGCATATCCCATTTTTGAAAAATTTAAGTTTAAAGCTACCGTCTTTCCGGTTGTCTCGTTAACGCCTGGGCTTGAAAGGAGAATCGTTTGGCAGGATCATCTTACTTTCCACCATATGAGACTTATGGATGATAGCCTTATAAGTATTGGGTCACACACCTACGATTTGCATTTTTTTAATGATGATGAACCCGCTATTATAAGAACTAGTGCTGAAGAAGAAATTTCATATGTAAATAGAATTGAAAATGATCTTAGTCTTAGTAAAGATCTCTTGGAAATGCAAACGGACAGAAATATTTTTGCTCTTGCCTGGCCTTATGGTGTTTTCACGGATACCACAAAAGAAATTGCCAAGGATTTAAATTTTAAATTGTTATTTACCATAACTGAAGAACCAATGACCATTAACTCTTCATTGGATGAAATCCCCAGGTATTCAATTACTTTTACCATAGAAGAGTTTGTAAATCTGTTAACATCGATTCGGGAGTAATGCTATAGAATAGGGATTAATACTGAGCCAATTTAGGGCTACTTCCCAGCCGTCTGTAAACTAAATAATCCAGTTGCTGTATAGTCACCTTCTATTTCTACTTAATAACCATCGATCGCTCAGGCTTACACCGGGGAGAACGGAAGGACGCTTCATAATACAGAGCATCCCGATGGTCAAATGATTCGCCCCCAATGCATCGCCTGCCAAGCCTTATGTGCAGCTTTCTCCAATGCGTGTCATAAAAAAGCTATTTGTCAAGATTTTCACTTTTTATTCAGATTTCGTAGTCGTTACATGCTTTATTTTTTTCTTGCTTATTTTAGATGTTCTTTCTATAAAAAAACCTCCAAGTAGATTTTCTAATTTTAATTAATTAGATTTTCTACTTTGGAGGTATCATACCAAAATGGCCTTTATCATTTCTATCTATTTTCTCATTTACACAACAATCTTCGTTATGTCCCCTATTTCATCGGGCAGCATGCTTATTGACTTCACCAATGCCAGTCGGTTGTTCTTAACATCAAAATCATCAACCATGACCATAACATGATCAAAGAACTCGTTGATTTCTTTTTCCAACGAAGCAATTTCCACGAGTACTTCGTAGTATTTTGCTTCTTTTAGCAGTCCCATAGCCTTTGCCTGGACGGCCAGATACGCCTGATAGAGATTCTTCTCGTATGCATCCTGTAAAAGATCTTCCCTAATTTCTGAAGCCTCATGTTTTTTTGCAATGTTATTGGCTCTAACAAAACCACCAAGCAGGGCTCCAAACTCTGCAGATTGTTTAATCTTAGAGAGCGCTTCTGCTTTTTTTACCGCTTTAGGAAGATCTGAATAATCTTTTGCTAAAACAGCATCAATCACATCGTAAGTGTAGCCCTTTTCTGTCAGGATGTTGCGTAGTCTTAAACCAAAGAAATCATTAAGCTTGGCAAAAACTTCCGGCGCTACATCTATTTTTCCTTCAAAGCTCGATACGGATGCCTGTAAGAGCTCATCTAGTGGCAAACGAAGGTCAGCATCGATGATGATCTTACAGATCCCTTGCGCCTGCCTGCGCAGTGCATAAGGATCCTGTGAACCAGTAGGCTCCACACCGATCGCAAATGAGCCAACAATTGTATCAATCTTATCAGCAATACTGACAATTTTTCCTTCCATTCCGGCCGGCAGATCATCCTCTGCATTTCTTGGCAGGTAATGCTCAAAAATACCTTTTGCAACTCTCTCATTTTCTCCGGAAAGTGCAGCATAAGTTTCACCCATAATCCCCTGAAGTTCCGGGAATTCATAGACCATATTAGAAACCAAATCAGCTTTGGCCAAATAGGCTGTACGATTAGCCAGCTTAGCCGTTTCCGGGTCAGCTTCTAGGATAGCCGCAATGGCATCGGTGTTAGCCATAATTCTTTCTACTTTCTCATAGATCGTACCTAAATCTTCCTGGTAAACCACCGCTTGTAAGCGATCTACATAGGATTCGAGAGATACTTTTTTATCTTCCTGGTAGAAGAACTCGGCATCTTTCAAACGGGCGGTCAGTACCTTTTCATTACCCTCTTTAACACCTTCTATATTTTCACTCGTTCCGTTTCTGACTGTGACAAAGTGATTTGTCAGGGATCCTTCCTGATCAAATACCGCAAAATAGCGCTGATGCTCCTTCATCGGTGTAATAACCGCTTCAGCCGGAATATCCAGGAACTGTTCTGAAAAATCACCCATAAGCGTTGTCGGATACTCGATTAAATAAGTGACTTCATCCAACAGGTCTTCATCTTTTCCGATGGTCACACCATGCTTTTCTTCAAGTGCTTCCATTTGTTCAACAATGATTTTTTTTCGTTTATGCTGATCAAGAATCACATAATTTTCTTCAATCTTCTTAAAATAGTCTTCCGGTGAGGATACTTCAATTTCCTCTTTTCCAATAAAACGACAGCCTCTCGTTTTATTATCGCTACGACGAACTTCTATCCCAAAGTCAACCACTTCTTCTCCAAAAAGAGCTAAGAGCCAGCGAATCGGTCTGGCAAATTTAAAGTCATAATTTTCCCAGCGCATCGGCTTTTGAAAATGCAGCTTCATAATCATGGTCTCAAGCATCTGCGGAAGGATATCTGCTACAACAGCCCCTTTTTGCTGTTTTAATGCATAGACATACTCTACACCATCAAGTTCCTGTACAGTCAGAGCTTCCGGATCGATCCCCTGTCCCCTGGCAAAGCCGGCACCAGCCTTAGTCGCGTTCCCCTCAGCATCAAACGCAATTTTTACCGCCGGACCTTTAACCATCTCTTCTATATCATTCTGCTTTTCAGCAAGCCCTTTGACAAATAGAACCAGTCTTCTCGGTGTTCCAAGCGCTGTTACTTCCTGATAGTCAATGCGTGCATCCTGTAAATATTTGACAGCATTGCTCTCTAATTCTTTTAGTGCAGAAGGCATAAAACCTGCAGGTATTTCTTCTGTTCCGATTTCAAACAATAAGTCCTTCATTATTTTGCCTCCTTTTCATCAAGTCCGAGTTTCTTTCTTTCCTCAGGGTCTTTAAGCATCGGGAATCCGAGCTTTTCTCTTTGCCCCACATAGGCCTTTGCGCAATCTCTGGCCATATTTCTAACTCTGGCAATAAATCCGGTACGCTCTGTGACAGAGATCGCACTTCTGGCATCAAGAAGGTTAAAGGTATGAGAACATTTCAATACATAGTCATAGGCCGGAACCACTAGTCCCTTTTCTAAAACTCGCATCGCTTCTTTTTCATAACTGTCAAATAAGGTAAATAGCATGTCGGTATCGGCTACCTCGAAGTTATACGTCGAAAATTCAACTTCGTTTTGGTGATACACATCACCATAAGTGATACCGTCAACCCATTCAATATCATACACGCTGTTTATTTTTTGAATAAACATTGCAATTCTTTCGATACCGTAGGTAATCTCACCGGAGACAGGCTTACAATCAAGACCTCCACACTGCTGGAAATACGTAAATTGTGTGATCTCCATCCCGTCAAGCCAGACTTCCCAGCCAAGTCCCCAGGCTCCCAGTGTAGGAGATTCCCAGTTATCTTCAACAAAGCGGATATCATGTTTTAAAGGGTCGATCCCCAGGGCCACCAGGCTGTCTAAAAACAGTTCCTGAAAATTATCCGGCGAGGGCTTAAGAATCACCTGGTACTGAAAATAGTGCTGCAGACGGTTTGGATTATCACCATACCGTCCGTCTGTGGGTCTTCTTGAGGGCTCAACATAGGCCGTATGCCAGGGCTCAGGACCCAAAGCCTTTAAAAATGTGGCAGGATTCATGGTGCCTGCACCTTTTTCCATATCGTATGGCTGGAGAATGATGCATCCATGATCACCCCAAAATTTGTTTAATGCTAATATTAACTCCTGAAAATTCATGCTTTTCCTCCTTGTAAATAGTTAGTAAAAATCTATAAAAAAACCTCGTCACTGTCTTTCGACAGGGACGAGGTATACCCGCGGTTCCACCCTAATTGACGGCATGCGCCGTCCACTTTGATCATATATGACTCGGGAGTGCCTTCCTTTGTAAGTATTGCCGGGCTCTCACCATCTCCGGTTCGCTTGGTCTTTACAAAGTACTTGTTTCCGTCATTGCCGCTTCCATCTTAAATTGTCACACTACAGATAATCTAGCAAATTTAGCTTTTGATGTCAATAGAATGGTTGGGATAACCAAATATTACAAGCTCTCTGCCAAGATGTGCTGAGATCCTGTTGTGTAAAAACAATGCGATTAAAGAAAGTGTTTGATCCGATACTTTTAAACGCTGAATCTGTTCCGGTTCCTGGCTGATAAAAAAACACAATGTTTTTAATGCCGCTTTATCGAGGTAATTTTTTGAGCTAGGTTCCTGACAGTTCTCACAAAAGCAGTCTCCGCGATTGGTAAAATAGAGCTTTTCCTGATTATTACAGATCTGACAACTGGTTTCCGGCGCGAGATAGCCTAACTGATACAATAATTTAGCTTCAAAAACCACCAGTGTTTTACCTGTTTCCTGGTAGGCCAGATACGTCAGTCCCGAAACGGCAAGAGAAAAAAGCGACGGATCGGCTTCTTCTCCGCTAATAAGTTGATCGAGGACTTCCGTCCACTCTGAGGCTGCCAGTAATTTATCATAAGATTCGCGAATTTCAATAAATGATTTGACACTGTGGCTTTGAATCAGGCGAAAAAAGTTTTTTCCCCGATATAACTCCATCTGTACCAAAGAGAAAACCTGTGTTCCTCCCCTGTTCTTACTCTTACTTCTTCTAACGCCTTTTGCCATGACCTTGATCTTTCCAAAGTCCCGGGTAAAAACGGTAAGGATCTGATCATAGTCCGAATAGTTTCTCGACCTCAATATAATTCCCTGGGTTTTAGCATTTTTCAATAGTCTTCATCCTTTACCAGTAACAGGAAATGGTTTCCTATTCAGAAAAAAGCATCTCTTTTGCTGAGCTCGCTCCGATACGGTCTGCGCCGGCTTCAATTAAGGCCAGTGCAAATTCTCTGGTTTTTATGCCTCCCGACGCTTTGATCTTCATTGAATCGCCTACGGTTTTTTTCATCAGCCTGATAGCTTCAATCGTGGCTCCACCCGATGAGAATCCGGTAGAGGTTTTTACAAAATCGGCGCCTGATTTTAATAGCAGCGCACAAACTCTTTCTATTTCTTCATCCGTTAAGACGGCAGTCTCGATAATGACCTTTAATATTTTTTCTTTTTCTTTTGTTAACTCAGCAATTTTAGCCACTTCATAAAAAACAAGATCTTCCTTGTTCTCTTTTAAGGCTCCGATGTTAATCACCATATCTAATTCATCAGCACCAAGGGCTAGCGCTTGTCTGGCTTCTTCAATCTTAATATCAGATAATGTCGCTCCAAGGGGAAAGCCGATTACGGTACACAAAGCTACCGAAGAGTTGGTAAGGTTTTCTCTGCATCGCTCCAGAAAAACCGGATTTACGCAAACCGCTTTCAGGTTCCACTCCTTTGCTTCTGCACAAAGAGCATCAATTTGTGTTGTCGTAGCCTCCGCTTTAAGCAAAGTATAGTCGATATAGGTTTCTAGCTGCATGAATGTTCCTCCTCGATTTTAGTAATCTCTGCTGTCATATCCAAAATTACTTAAGGTTGAGTTTTTATTGCGCCAGTCTTCCTTCACCTTTACCCAAAGATCAAGAAAGATTCTTGCACCAAGAAGCAGCTCTAATTCTTCGCGGGCTTCTTTTCCTACTTGTCTTAAAAGTTGTCCCTGTTTTCCGATAATGATTTTCTTCTGGGACTGTCTTTCAACAAAAATGGATGCCATAATATTGAGCACTTCACCATTTTTTTTCTCTTCAATTTTTTCTATCACAACTGCCACCGAGTGAGGAATCTCTTCCTTTGTCTTTTTTAAGATTTTTTCACGGATAATTTCTGATATAACAACTTTTTCCGGCTGATCAGAAACCGTATCTTCCGGATAAAAGAACGGTCCTTCTTCAATATAGTTCTTAGTCCGTTCAATCAACTCATTAACATTTTCTCTTTTAAGGGCCGAAACAGGGAAAATCTCAGCGAACTTATACTGATTCTGCCAGTAATCGATTTTTCTAAGCAAATCTTCTTTTGGAATCAGATCAATCTTATTTAAAACCAAAAAAACGGGCGTTGTGATCTGATTAAGTCTTTCCACAATATACTGTTCCCCGCCTTTTACATCAGCCGTTGCATCAACCAGGTAGTACACCAGATCCACATCGCGCAGTGTTTTTTCGGCCACATCCACCATATATTCTCCAAGCTTATGCTTAGGCTTGTGAATTCCCGGCGTATCTAAATAGACAATCTGCATATCTTCTCTTGTATAGATGCCTGTAATCCGGTTTCTGGTCGTCTGTGGTTTATCGGAAATAATGGCCACCTTTTTTTCCAGTATTTGATTGAGCAGGGTGGATTTGCCTGCGTTGGGTCTTCCTATTAATGCGATAAATCCTGATTTCATTTTTTTCCTACTTTCAATTCATAATCAAAGGCCATCGGCAGTAACTCTTTAAGCGTTACGGTTTGACAGCCGTTTTTCCATTTTATGATAACTTCGAGGTCATCTGCGAATTCTTTTAATACCTGCAGGCAGGCTCCGCACGGTGGAACCATTGTTTCGGCCTCTGTGACCAATGCCAGCCGGACAAATTCCTTGTCCCCTTTACCGATAGCGGTAAAAACCGAATTTCTCTCTGCACAAACAGTCATGCCAAAACTTACATTTTCAACATTTGTGCCAGTATACACCTCTCCGTTTTTAGCCAGAATGGCTGCTCCCACTTTAAAGTCAGAGTACGGGGAATAGGATCGCTGCATGACCTTTTCAGCCATGGCAAGAAGATCTTCATTATTCATAATCATTCGCTCCTTGTCTTTACTTTATACAGTTTAACTAACCTAGGGCCTTAGCGCCACTTGTTCCACACTTAAAGAAAGTGAGGGTTTTCGTGGCGGTTAGCTATCGGACAAAAAAAATCAAAAAACCGTTAATCACCGCTGTAAGACTTACCACCAGTACGGCTCCTGCTGCCATGTCTTTAATCCTCTTAGCCTCTGTATGATACTCAGAAATAATCATATCCACCGTCCGTTCGAAAGCAGAATTAATCATCTCCACAGAGAGCACCAGGGCGATCTGCAAAAGCAAGAGCACCCAGCGCAGCGCAGAAAGATTAACATACAAGCCCAGCCCTATCACCAATACCGTTGCCGTCAGATGAATTTTAAAGTTTTTTTCATGGAAAAAAGCAAACGCCATGCCTGAAAAAGCGTGCTTAAAGCTATGGATCAGGCTTTTTGATTTATACATATTCTCACTACCTTGTAATCCCGAAATGTTCGAGTATCGCTTCTTCTCTGACTCTCATCTCATTTTTATCATCCTCTTTGAGATGATCATAGCCAAACAGATGAAGCATTCCATGGACAAAGAGATAGAACAGTTCCCGTTCAAAACTGTGTTCATACTCCTCTGCCTGCTCTAGGGTTTTTTCTAAAGAAATTACAATATCACCAAGGAGCAGCGTATCATTCTCCGGCTTAGAGGATTTTGCCAGCAATTCTTCTTTGCTGTACATCGAAAATGAGAGCACATCAGTGGCTTCATCTTTGTTGCGGTATTCTTTATTCAGTTCTCTTATCTTTTCATTATCGACAAAGGTTAGGCTCGTCTCTGCCTGATCAAAAATCCCCTCTTTTAAAAGAAGATAATTATAGATCTGAATAATCTGATCAAGACTGCCTTCAGTAACCCCTGTGATATTTTGTTCATGGTTAATCTCTATCATTATGACTTCCTTCCTGTTGTTTGGCTTTTTTCATTTCTTTTAGAACACCTTCCGGATATTCTATTCTGGTATGATATACACCCTGTAGCACTTTAACAAACGTTTTAATTATGATCTCAATGTCCATCATTGTCAGTTCGCTCTCATCAAGCTGCCCGTCATAGAGTTTATCTTTGATTACATTTCTGACCATATTTTCAATTTTTATCAGATTTGGTTCTTTAATTGATTTTACGGCTGCCTCTACACTATCAGCCATCATAAGGATTGCGGTTTCTTTTGTGTTAGGTTTAGGACCTTCATACCTGAAATCTTCCTCACGCACATCAGGATTTGTTTCTTTAGCTTTATAATAAAAATAGTTCATCAGGCTCGTCCCGTGATGCATCGGAATAAAATCAAGTATTTTTTTAGGCAGCTTATATTTACGTCCCAGTTCCAGACCTTCTTTTACATGTGCCTGCAGGACAATTACACTAAGGCTTGGATTTAGTTTCTCATGCGGGTTCTCTCCGGATTGGTTTTCCACGTAGAAAAACGGTCTTTTAAGTTTTCCGATATCATGATAAATCGCACCGATTCTTACCAGAACCGCATTGGCTCCAATTGCCTCAGCCGCACCCTCGGAAAGATTACCCAGCATCAGCGAATGATGATACGTACCGGGAGCTTCAAGAATCATTTTCTTAAGCAATGGATGGTTTGGATTAAATAGTTCCAGCAGTTTAATTATCGTTGTCTTATTAAACAGATCCTCCAGATATGGCAAAATCCCGATCGCCAGAATGGTTGCACCTATACCATTAATCGCACCAAAAGCCAGCGCCACCAAGTAATAGGCTATCTCTTCATTAGTCGTTAGTAACCAGGGAATGATCGCCAGACAGTTTGCCAGCGAGACAAACATCCCGGCTTTCATTAAGTCGCCCCTCTGATTAATCTGAGCCACAAGGTAGATACCAACAAAACTT
>SKKY01000183.1 GCA_007123515.1 Clostridia bacterium | reverse complement strand
CATGTACCGTGGGGCACACGGGAACTAACGCTTGTGGAGATTGTGTAAGACCTCAGCTAATGAGGCGGTAGTCATTGAAACAAGAAGCCCCCACTTCCTATAAGTGGTGGGAGTATGTCACTTTATCCAGCGAAATGCCAGCACCATTCCCGCGATAATGACCAGGGCTTGTGCAGCAAATGTGGCATTGATTCCGGCGATATCGGCTGATATTTGTCCGGCGGAAGCTGTTGACATGATGGCCACCAAAATGGCCGATCCCAGAGCACCAGTCATCTGTCTTAAGGAGGTTACAACAGCTGTGCCATGAGCCACGTATTTTTTTTCTAAAACACCGATTCCATAAGCGGTAAGCGGCATTAAAATCGCCGCTACACCTACCATCCGGATCGCATAAAGAGTCGTTACGATCCAAATCGGGGTGCTTACCGTAAAGAAAGAAAAGGACACGGCGCTTATGGCCATCAGGATCATACCGCTGATTGTCGTCATTCTCGGACCATATCGATCAAGAAGATAGCCGCTAACCGGACTAAAAAGAGCCAGCAGTAATGATCCCGGTAGCAGCACCAGCCCGGAGGTAAGGGCCGGCAGGCCTCGAACGGTCTGGATATAGATCGGCACAAGAATCGTTCCGGACATCATAATCAGGTAACTGATCATATTTAACACCGCTGCCGCTGCAAATTTGTAATTTGAAAAAATCCTGAGTTCCAGCAGGGGATCTTTTTGGCTAAGTTGTCTCCTGACAAAAAAGACCAGCAGAAGCAGGCCCAAAAATGCAGGGCCCAGGGTATACGGGTCAAACCAACCATAATTTTCTCGGTTCGTTACCCCGAGCATTATACCCGAAAAAGCCAGACCATAAGCTAATGCTGAGAGGATATCCATTTTCGAAGCTATCTTTTCACCGACATCAAAAACGAAAAAGAGCGCTGCCGCAATAATGATAACTGAAGAAAAAGATAAAAGAGCAAAAATGCTCCGCCAGCCAGAAAAGTCGACAATGACCCCCGATATGGTCGGACCAATCGCAGGCGCAAAAGCGATCACCAGTCCCATAAGTCCCATCGCCCTTCCGCGATTTTCCTCGGGAATCGTCTGAAAACCAATCACCTGAATCAGAGGCAGCAGAATTCCGGCTCCGGCAGCCTGCATAACTCTGGCAAACAGCAAAATACCAAAAGACGGAGCCTTTAGCGAAATCAGCGAACCGGCAAGAAACAAAAGCATTGCCGAGATAAAGAGCTTCTGTGTATGACAGCGGTTAATCAAATAGGCCGTCATTGAAGTTACAATACCCAAAACCATAATATAGCTGGTCGTTAACCACTGTCCAAGCGTAGCCGTAATAATAAATTCGTCCATAACCACCGGCAACGCTGCCGTCAGCATACTTTGACTTAGCGCCGAAAAAAAGCCACCAACCATCATCACCGCAAGCATCATATTTCTTTGTCTGTTGCTAATCTCCATTGCTATTTCACATCCTGCCGTCAGTAGTGTCCCCAAGAGTCATCCTTTTAGGGACGTTTCCCTCTGGTATACCAGAGGGAAACGTCCCCACCTCAACTTGTTTCCGGAATTCCAATTTTTTCTATGACAATTTCTCCTGTATATTCCGGAATTCCAATGAGTCCTTTTTTACTATACTGCAATGTTATTGTCTTTGTAGCCTTAACGGCAATACCATGAACCTTTCCGCTGTCAGCATCAACCCCTGAAGGAATGTCGACCGAAACGATTTTCCCGACATACTGATTAAGTCTTTTAATTACGTCATAATGAATCCCTTTTACTTCCCGATCTATGCCGATGCCAAAAATAGCATCAAGAACCAGGTCACTTTTCTTAATCTTAGCCGTAAACGATTCCAAGTCTTCTTCCGATGAAACGGTCACCATATCAGCCTTTAAGCAACGGAGAATCGTATGGTTAATCCTAAACGCCTCCGACACTTGATCTGCACGAACTTCACCGATCACAAACACATACACGGTTTTGCCCTCTAAAATAAGATGCCTGGCTACCGCCAGACCATCACCGCCGTTATTGCCGGTTCCACAAACCACAGAAAACACTTGATTCTGTTTTACATCAAGGTGCCCAAAAATCTTAAGCGCCGCATTTTCCATCAGGACAATCTCCGGAATGCCAATCACTTCAATCGCATACCGATCCATCGCCTGCATTTCCTTTCGGCTCACCAACCGTTGCAACTCCGTGTTATTACCTTCCAAACATAACAACCCCCTTCAGGACAATCCTTAGATATGTCCCCAAGTATTATCCTTTTTGGGACGTTTCCCTCTGGTATACCAGAGGGAAACGTCCCCACCTTACCAAAATTTTAGGAAGGATAGTCCCTTCCTTTTTACTTTTTTTCGGGTTCACCGATGTCCTGTCCGAAAGTGTCGATTGTTATTTTCTTAATTTTTTGCTCTTCGAGAGGTTTGTCCATAGCATTGCGTTCTACTTGAACGATTTCTTCAGCTATGTCTAATCCTTCCGCTACTTTTCCGAAAGCGGCGTATTGCCCGTCTAGAAATGTTGCATCCCCAACAACAATAAAAAATTGCGATCCGGCTGAATCGGGATGTTTGGAGCGGGCCATAGATAAAACGCCTGGCTCGTGGCTGATCGGATTTCCGACTCCATTAATCGCAAATTCTCCTTTAATCTGGTATCCCGGTCCACCCGTCCCGGTTCCTTCAGGGCATCCGCCCTGGATCATAAAGCCCGGAATGACCCTGTGAAAAATCTTCCCATCATAAAATCCGCTTTGTGCCAGCGAGACAAAATTCTTAACTGTATTGGGTGCCGTTTCAATAAATAATTCTGCTGTGATCACCCTGCCATCTTCCATTTCAATTGTAGCTACCGGATTTTTACTCATAACAACATCTCTCCTTATTTTTTAATCATTACATTTCTTTTTCCATTCTAAGATGAGGAATGCCTACTTCTTCAAACTCCTCACCAACGATATGATACCCTAGTTTCTCATAAAAAGGCACTGCATATTTTCTGGCGTGCATGAAAATTTTACAATACCCTTTATCCTTCAACAATCTTTCAGAGAACTCCATAATCTTTCGGCCAATCTGCATTTTTTGATACTCCGGATCCACTGCCATTTGCTTCATCTGAACTGTTTTTTGTTCGCTCGGAATCATTAAAAGCACTCCGACCAGCTTCTTATCAAAAAAGGCACCCGCACGAAGATACTCCTTTTCCGATTCCAGATCCTGATCATATAGATTAAGCCTCAAAGGTTTCCGTAAAACCTCATCTCGCAACTGTAGTTCCGCTTCATATTGTGGCGATTTCCACTCAATGGTTTCAACCACAATTTTCGTAGCATCATTCATACTTTCTCTCATCTCCTGCCATTTATCCTGTTATGTTCCACAAAAAGTACGATACGACGAAAACTTTGGCCCCGCCGGTTCCTGATACTTTTTATAATCAGCCTCATGATCAAAGGGCCGTTTGAGAACTTCCAAAAGATCCTCCATCACACTCAGATCGCTTCGCCTCACAGCAGCCTCCAACGCTTTTTCCACCTGATGGTTTCTGGGAATCACCGCCGGATTTGCCTGTTTCATCAAATCCAAACTCTCCCGATCTGTCCGGGACTCTCTTTTTTTTCGTTCTTCCCATTGTGCCACCCAGGGCACCAGCGCTTCCCTGGCTTTTTCCATACTGTCCGAACCGGCCAGCGTCCTCCCACCATAGGTAAGAGCCAAAAATGCATTAGTATAGTCCAGCTCTTCCTTTTGCATCAACGAAAGTAAATCATTAAACAGTGCCTCATCAGCTTCTTCCTGATCAAAGATCCCCAGTTTTTTGCGCATCCCATTCATCCAAAAATAGGTAAACTGCGGCATAAATTCCATCAGCGTCTCTTTGGCAATAGCAATGGCTGCCTCCTGATCTTCATCAAGAAGCGGCAAGAGCGTCTCTGCAAAACGAACCAGATTCCACTCAGCAATCGCAGGCTGATTTCCATATGCATAACGGCCCAGCTCGTCAATCGAACTAAACACCGTCTTTTCATGATAGGTATCCATAAACGCACAAGGCCCATAGTCAATGGTCTCACCACTAATTGCAATGTTATCAGTGTTCATTACACCATGAATAAAGCCTTTCAGCTGCCACTGCGCAACCAGGAAAGCCTGTTTCCTTATTGCCTCTCCAAGCAGTTTCTGGTACTGAGCCGCCCCCTCTTCCACAAACGCCGGGAAATGCCGCCGCATCGTATAATCAGCTAGCGCTTTGATTTTTGCTTTTTTCCCGATATAGGCTGCATATTCAAACGTTCCAATCCGGATATGGCTTTGGGCCACTCTGGAAAGAACGGCACCGTCTAGAACCCTTTCCCGATACACCGGCTGCCCGGTGGTTGCCACCGAAAGAACCCGGCTCGTTGGAATCCCCAGCGCATGCATGGCCTCGCCCATTATATATTCACGAAGCATCGGTCCCAATGCCGCCCGGCCATCCCCTTGCCTCGAATAAGGCGTTCGCCCGGATCCTTTAAGCTGAATATCATAACGCGCTCCCTCAGGCGTAATCTGCTCGCCAACCATATGCGCCCGCCCATCACCAAGAATGGTAAAATGCCCAAACTGATGTCCGGCATAGGCCTGAGAAAAGGGCACCGCCATATCGGACATCTTATTTCCACTCAATAGCCAAAGCCCCTCATCATTCTGCAGATTTTCAGGATGCAATCCCAGACATTCTGCCAGCTCATGATTAAGGATGACCCATTCCGGCTTTTCCGTCTCTTCCGGATCATTTCTTGTATAAAAAACCTCCGGTAAGTTCAAATAAGTTTGTTCAAGATTCCAGCCGATGCCTCTATCTTCTTTATTCGTTTTCATAACATCCTCCATCCCTATCTTCCTGCGATTTTATGATACCTGCTTTTGTGCCATTCCATAAATCCCTGCAATCTCCTTTTTAGACAACACTTTTTCCGTAAAGACCGCAATCAGGGCAATCCCCAAAAGATTAAGCACTAAGCGAATTACCATAAACTCCACACCCAAAGCACTCGCTTCAAAAAGCAGTAGCGGAATTTTAGTTGTTGACCAGGCGCCAATCATAATCAAAACATTTGAAAATTTAGCCCCCTTCGCCAGTAAGAGCCCCGCTACCGGAAAGGCCGCATACAGAGGACCCGCTGCGACAGAACCCATCATAAAGCCCAGCAACATCCCCCTTTTCCCGGAACCCTCTCCCATATATTTAACCATCGTTTCACGCTTTACCCAGACATCCAAAAGCCCGAGTAAAATAAAGATCGGCGGGATAATCGCAAGCATCTCCAGTGTATTTCTTCCGGTAATCCTAATCGCCTGCACACCCGTTTCCGGGACAAAGATAAGCATTAACGCATTAATCATAGCCAGGATCACAAACGCTTTGTATCGCATAAAAATTATTTTTAGACGCATAATCATAGCAGCACCCCCATCACCACAGCCACCAGCAGTGAAAATACAAAGGCCGCACTATTTCTGATCAGGGTTGCTTTTTTGCCAAAAAAAGTGATCTCCAGAGGCATCGTAACAATACCAACCATCATAAGTGTCGAAATAAACGCAGCAATCTGCATATATCCCGCTCCGTTTTCAAGTAAAGCCGCAGCCAGCGGAAAGGCCACAAAACCGGGAATCAGCGTAACCGATCCGATCATCGCTGCAAAGAAAAGTCCGAGAACACCAGAATCCTGACCAAACATCCTCGAAATTTGCTCCGGCGTCAAAATGGCCAGCATGATACCGATTAACACCAGAATCGCCAGAAACTGAGGCATGATATTCTCAAAGGATTTCCAGGCCTTAATCAGTGCCATTCTGGTTCTCTCGCGACTTTTTATCTGAGAAAGCACCAAAGCCGAAATGGCCATGATGTATAAGATTTCTGTCATACGAACACCTCACTTCCCTCAATTTTACTACTACGCCTCCCATTACACAAACTAAAAGAAGATCGCACAATGGCGATCTTCCTTTAGTCAAAATTATATCTTAAACTTTTGAATCTCTGTCTGCAGTTGCGTGGCTAATTCAGAAAGCCCGCGACTGGAATTGCTGATCTCATGCATCGCCGCCGTCTGTTCTTCAATCGAAGCCGAAGCCTCCTCCGAACCGGCCGCATTTTCTTCTGCGATGGCCGAGAGATTTTGCATTAAATCAACCAGCGTATTCTTATTTTGAATCATTCGCAATGATGACTGATTCAGCTTATCGATCACTCCATTTGATGACTCAATCGCCACCGAAATCATCTTAAACTTGTCATCCGTCATTTCCACACCTTGATTTTGCTCTTCGACAATCTTCTTAACATCGTTCATCGTGATCACAGCTTTTTGTGAATTTTGCTTTAATTCATCAATAATCTCCCGAATATCTTCCGTAAAGCCATTGGATTGTTCGGCAAGTTTACGAATTTCGTCCGCAACAACCGCAAACCCTTTACCGGCCTCACCGGCTCTGGCAGCCTCTATCGCTGCATTTAAGGCCAGCAGATTGGTCTGCTCCGCAATATTCTGGATCATCGTACTGGCACTTTCAATCTTTTCCGCACTCTGATTATTTTGCTGAATGACCTGGTACACAGTGTCTGTGGCTTCCTTACTCTGATTGGTCTTTTCGATCAGCGAGTGTAAAATCGCCAGTCCTTCTTCTTTCTGTTTATCAATCTCCAGCGATGCCTGATTAATCTCACGGGTATACTGATCATTTTCCTCTAAAATGGCTCCTGTTTCTTCCACCGTAGTCGCCGCAACCTCGGTATCTTTAGCCTGATCCCCGGCCCCTCTGGCAATTTCTTCAATCGTTCTGGCCACTTCCTCCGCAGCAATCGTCGACTCATTGGAATTTTGTAGCAAGGCTTCCGATGAAGACGCCACATCTTCTGATACTTTTGTAGTCTGCATCAAAAAGGAACGAACATTTTCTTCCATCGTCTTTAAGGCCTGAATCATAGTACCAATCTCATCTTTTCTTGATGCGTACTTTTCAGAATCTTGATCCTCAGCGACTGAAAAATCGAGTCTCCCCTGCTTATTAATCACATCCGTAATCGCTATAATCGGCTTAACAATTGAACTTCCCACCAGGTAGCTGATCACAGAAATGATCACTATGACAACGACCATAAGCATTGCCGTCGTTCTGACGGTACTGGTTTTGCCGGCACTAATAATCTGCTCTACATTTTCAATCACCGTACCAACAAAATAAATGCCTATGATTTCATTATTCCGATCCATCATCGGCGAATATTTAACATAATATTCTTCACCGAGAATGTTTGCACGCCCGATAAACGAACGCTCTTCATTAATCTCTCTATATGCCTGCCCCTGAGTGTCCAGGGTGGTTCCGATCACTCTTTCACCGTCGTCATTTCTGATGTTGGTAATGACCCGGGTGTAATCTGTATCATCCTTAGCAAAAACCGTCGCAACAATGCCCATCCCCTGCGCTAACTGATCAATGTACTGATATCGTCCGCTGATTGGCTGTCCAAAACTGTCGATAAGAGTTCCATCCTCCGCCTGACGAATCATGGTAAATTGTTCCTGCAAATAGAGCTCCAGCATGTTATTTGCAGCATCCAATTTATCCTCAAAACGTTCGATCACTATTTCCTCTG
>SKKY01000156.1 GCA_007123515.1 Clostridia bacterium | reverse complement strand
CTCAGAATGTTCTGGAACTCAGCAATGCAAAATATGTTGTTTTTAATCGATATGAGCCCAACGGACTAGAGTACAGAACGGTTGGATATTCTCTAAAAAATCATCAGAAAAGCACCATTGAAAAAATAATTGGTTTCTCCTTAACCGGGCAAAAATGGAACTATTATGAAGATGAGTATCGGGCCACGATGGAAAACGTATTTACCGAGGTCCCGGATGTGCAAACCTTAGGGGAAAAACATCTTTCAAAAGGGGTTCTGATAATTTTAGAAAAAGTTCTTAACACCGGAAAATCTTATTTTGTGAAAATTTCAAAAGAAGAAAAAATGTTGGGAACCTTTGTATTAGTGATGGGTAAAAATGATGAATTGTCTGATCCGGAAATTCTTGAATTCTACGCTGAGCAGACAGGCCTTTTGCTTGAACGGATTGAATCTGATGAGCATTTAACAGAAAATGAAAAAAAGTTTAAAAGCTATACAGAGTATGCTCCTTACGGAATTTTTGTGGTCGAACTAAATGAAATGAGATTTGTTGATGCCAATCCGGAAGCTTCGAGAATTACCGGTTACAGTTACGAGGAATTGATGGAGGCAGGTCCTCCGATGTTATTTGACGAACATGATAATAAACGACTTCAGGAGCAAATGAAGGAAATTATAAAGAATGGGCAGTCGGCTTATGAGTTTACCATGATTTCTTCAGATAAGACCCGGATCGATGCTCTTGTCAATGGTGTAAAAATATCGGACAAGCTTGTAATGGGCTTTGTTATGGATATTTCATCAAGAAAGCAACAGGAAAATGAGATAAAAGAAAATAATATGATGATGCAAACGTTACTTGATCATACACCGCAAGGTTTCGTCCTAATTTCCAAAGAGTATAAAGTAATCGAATTTAATAGTAAATCAGCTGAAATTAGCCAGATAATTTTTGGTAAAACCATAAAAAAAGGAGATTATATAGGCCGTTATTCTAAAAACATCGAGCGAAGTCTTTTGGTAACATTACTTGAAGAGGCTTTTGCAGGAAAAATGATTAAAAGAAATACTCCGGTATATGACAGTAAAAGGATTGAAAGAATTTTTGAGGTAAGTTTCACACCGGTTTTTAATGAACAGCAGGAAGTATGGGCGGTGGCTTTTACAGGTTATGATATTACCGAACTAAAACAAACGGAATCGGCGTTAAAAGAGAGTGAAGAGAGATTCCGCCTGGCCGCTCTTACGACCAGTGACCTGATTTATGAGCTTAATGTTGCTGATTCTGCAGTCACCTGGTTTGGCGACGTTCAGAATTTTTTTGGCATTCCCGAATCGAAAGTACCTTCCACCTTAAGTGGATGGATTTCCATGATCCACTCTGAAGACAGAGACAAACTAATCGATTTCACCAAAAAAAATCAAGAGAAAAGAAGACCCTACTCCGGTGAATACCGTATGATTATCAATGGTAATAAAACCATACACATTGAAGATTACGCAGTTGGTGTATACGATGAGGATAACCAGCTGATTAAAATCGTTGGTGCAATTAGTGATATAACAGGAAGAAAATACTACGAGCAACAGTTAAAGTACTTAAGTTTCTATGATCAGCTGACCGAAGTCTACAACCGAAGTTTCTTTGAAGAACAAATGAAACGTTTGTCAAAAAGCCGGAATTTCCCAATAAGTATAATTACTCTTGATGTTGATGGTCTTAAATTGATTAACGACACCTTGGGACATTTTAAAGGTGATGAACAATTAAAAACATTAGCGGGCATCCTTCGAAATGTAGTGCGGGGGGCAGACATCGTTGCCAGAACCGGAGGCGATGAATTTACCATGATTCTGCCGGACACCAGGGAAGCCGCTGCAGAAGCCATCGCTAAGAGAATTGAAGAGAAGGTAGCAAGGGTCAACAGCAGAAATAGGGATATTCCGCTAAGCATTTCTATCGGTTTTGCAGAGGCTGCTCAACCTGGTTCTGACGATGTTTTGCAGAATACGTATAAAAAAGCGGATGACTATATGTATCGCTGTAAATTAAGTAAGGGAGCCAGTGCCAAGTCTCAGATCATCAATTCACTGATGGCAGCTTTAGCTGAGAGGGACTACATTACCGAAGGCCATGCTCAAAGACTATCCGATAAATGCGTTCAGATTGGCAGAAAGATGGGTCTGGGACCACAGGCAATTAATAACCTTGATCTTCTGGCAAAGGTTCATGATCTGGGGAAAGTAGGCATTCCGGACTCTATTCTGTTTAAACCGGGGCCCTTATCAAAAGAAGAATGGGAGATTATGAAGTTGCATCCTGAAAAAGGATACCGGATCGCTAGTTCATCACCTACTCTGGCCGGAATTGCCGATCTGATTTTAAAGCATCACGAGCGTTGGGATGGAACGGGATATCCATTGGGTATCAAAAAAGATGAGATACCGATTGAGGCAAGAATTTTATCGGTTGTTGACTCTTTTGATGCCATGACGAATGACCGACCGTATGCCAAAGCGCTTTCTAAAAAAGAAGCGATTGATGAAATAAAAAGGTTTTCCGGTTTGCAATTTGATCCGCAGGTAGTAGACATTTTTTTAAATATCATTGAAGAGGAGTCGACAGATTGAATCAGAATATAAAGAAATTACTAATGGCTATGGCCATCATCTATCTGTTGTTCAGCCTTTTTCAATACATGAGCTTTATGTTTATCAGAATTGATAACAGCCATGCTGATGAAGTCAGCAATCGCCTGCAAGAACAGGTGAACAATCAACAGAGCTTTATAGCCTCGGAGGTCACTCCTTTTACCTGGGATAAGGTGTACATCTTTTCTCCCTATACCACCAGGAATATGATGGAAGAGGTCGTAGGAAGCAAATGGGCAGCCAGCAGGAGCTACTTGGGATGGCAGATAGAAAAAAGAACCGATCCACTACCTGATGATGGCATTATCACATTTATATTTGTGAAGGAAGATCAGGTTGTTTGTGATTTGAGATGGACAAGAGAAGATGGCGATCTGCTGTTTCTGGTAGAAGAGAGCCCGCTTAACTACAACGATGAGGTTGTATTTGAAAAATAACTGTGGTAAGATTGAAAAAAGTAAATAAAGGAACAAGGGAGCTGGCGGAAGTTGGCTGAGAGGGAATCTATTCCGATTCTGACCTTTAACCTGATCTGGATAATGCCAGCGTAGGAAGATATGCAAAATAGTGAAAACCACTTCCAGGGGCGAAGTGGTTTTTTTTTGTCATTACCAGGGTGCAAGACAATACTATATCAAAAGGAGGAAACGCTTATGCCATTATGCAACGTAAGTTTACAGGTCATCCCCCGAGTGCCTGCAGATGAAATCTATCCCGTTGTTGATCAGGTCATTGATTACATTAAAAAAAGCGGCGTTGTTTACCAGGTAGGACCCATGGAAACGACCATGGAAGGAGAACTAGATGAACTTTTAGAGATTGTGAAGCAAGCACAACTTATCTGTACGCAAGCCGGGGCAGACCGGGTCATGTCTGTAGTCAAGATTGACTATAGTCCAAAGGGAGTGACGATTGATGAAAAGGTGGGAAAATATTTATAAACCTTTACCGGCGATTGGCTTTTTAGCCTTTCTTATATTGTTCTGGGAAATTATAGCCAGGATTACAGAGATCCCGACCTATATACTGCCAATGCCCACTGATATCGTAAGAGCCTTATCGCAGAATGCAGCGCTTCTTTTTCTGCACAGTCAGGCAACATTACTGGCAGCTTTATCAGGTCTTGGCATTGCGGTAGTTCTTTCTGTCGTGATCGCCTACGTAATGGATAAAATCGAAATCATAAAAAAAATGTTCTATCCATTGCTCGTTATTTCTCAGACAATACCGATTATTGCCATTGCTCCGATTATGATTATCTGGTTTGGTTTTGGTTACCTACCTAAAATTCTTACAGTTGTGCTGGTCTGCTTTTTTCCGCTGACCGTCAGCATCACAGAAGGATTAAAAAAAGTAGAAAAAGAAGACATTGAAGTGCTTAAAGTTATAGGTGCAAAGACCAGACAGATCTTTTGGCATATCCAATTACCGGCCATATTGCCGTTTTTCTTTTCCGGACTGAAAATTTCTGTTACCTACAGTGTTATGGCTGCGGTTATTGGTGAGTGGCTGGGTGGCAACCGAGGAATTGGAGTTTTCATGATCCGTTCAATGCACACCTATAACATCAGCAATCTGTTTTCTGCGATTTTGGTTGTGGTTGTGTTAAGTGTGATTCTATTTAAAGTTACTGAATTTATTTCCTGGCTGGTGATGCCATGGGAAAGAAAAGAGGAGAGTTAATAATGAAAAAAAACATGAAAAATAAATGGTGTATCGCTATTGTAGTAATTGGCTTTATATTGAGTCTGACCCTTGTCGGATGTGGTAATGGAACAACACCGGTAGCAGATGAGGAACCATTGACATCGATTACCGTTACGCTTGATTGGACACCTAATACAAATCATACAGGCTTGTATGTGGCTAAAGACTTAGGGTATTATTATGAGGCAGGACTTGATGTAACAATCGTGCAGCCGGCCGGAGGCACAGCCGAACAGCTAGTGGCTTCTGGACAGGCGCAATTTGGCGTAAGTTATCAGGAGGGTGTTACCTATGCCCGCTCAAATGAGATCCCGGTGGTATCGATAGCCGCGATCATTCAGAACAACACCTCGGGTTTTGCAGCTCTTGCAGAAAAAGGAATAGAAACCCCGGCTGATTTCGAAGGAAAACGTTATGGCGGATGGGGTTCTCCGATTGAAGAAGCTACGATCAGAGCCTTAATGGAAGATTATGGTGCCGATTTTTCACAGGTGGAAATCCTTACCACCGGAGCCATCGATTTTTTTGCTTTAAGTGAAACCAGTGCTGATTTTTCCTGGATCTTTTATGGCTGGGATGGAGTCGCTGCTGAAATAAGAGGGATTGATTTAACTTATATTGACATGGGAACTTATAATGAAACGTTTAACTACTATACACCAGTGATGATTACCAGTGAATCTCTGATTTCAGAGGATGAAGAGTTGGTGGCAAAGTTTATGGAAGCTACCACAAGAGGATACCAGTTTGCGATAGATACTCCGGAAGAAGCCGCAGATATTCTGATTCAGAATGCTCCGGAATTAGACAAAGAGCTTGTACTTGCCAGTCAGGAGTGGTTAGCTCCGCGTTATAAAGAAGATGCTTCAACCTGGGGTTATCAGGAAGAAGTCGTTTGGTCAAGATACACTGACTGGTTAGTGGAACAAGAATTATTAGATGATCCGATCGATATAGCGAAAGCGTATACAAATCAATTTCTTTCTGAATAATTTTATTCAGAAAGAAGCAGGGTGGTTATAAAAAATGGATGGTTATGTCCTGCAGTTAAAAAATATAAAAAAATCATACGGTGAACTTGAGGTTCTAGAGGATATTAATCTGGAAGTCAAACAAGGTGAATTTGTGACTCTCTTAGGGCCGAGCGGATCCGGAAAAAGCACCATTTTCAGGATCATCACCAATCTGACTCAGCCTGAGCAGGGTCTTGTATCAATCACTCCAAACAAATCCGAGCAAAACCAAAGGATTGCCTATATGCCTCAGAAGGATACGCTGCTTCCCTGGAAACAGCTCATTGACAATATTGCCCTGCCTTTGATTATAAAGGGAGAGGATAAGCACAAAGCCCGACAGACTGTGCGCACTATGATGAAGACCTTTGGTCTTGAAGGTTTCGAAAGTTATTATCCTAACCAACTTTCCGGTGGCATGAAGCAGAGAGCGGCTTTAATGCGTACTTTTTTAACAGATAGTGATTTGATGCTTCTCGATGAGCCTTTCGCCTCATTGGATGCGATAACACGTACTAACCTGCAGGAATGGCTTTTAGGTGTATGGCAACAATTTGAGCGCTCGGTTCTTTTTATTACACACAGTATAGAAGAAGCGATATATCTATCTGACAGAATCTATGTGCTTTCCAGTCAGCCCGGCCAAATTGTTCTTTCATTACCGATTACCATTGAAAGGCCGCGCGATCTGAGCGTTATGACGTCACCGGAATTTAATCAGTATCGGGACATTCTTTACAAGACTCTTAGGGAGAACAGTTATGATCAATGATAAAACAAAAACCATACAACGAGTGGTTATTTTTGCTAATGGTCAATACAGTGCACCGAAATACTATAAAGAAACGATACAACCAGAGGATTATCTAATCTGTGCTGATGGTGGAGCCAATGCTGCTTTTTCCATGGGATTTATACCGGATGAGATCATTGGTGATTTCGATTCTGCAGATGCAGAGATTTTAAAGAAACTTGATTTGGAAAAGACGATATATAGTCAATACCCTTCAGCAAAAAATGAATCAGACCTGGAATTAGCGATTGAAAAATCGATAAGCCTTAGCCCTGATCTGATTATGATTTTTGGAGCGATGGGAAAAAGAACCGATCATTTTCTGATTAATGTGATGCTGCTTAACAGGATATTAAGGGGCAATATCAAGGCGGTGATGTCTGATCAGACATATGATGTATTTCTGATTGATGATGCCATAGCTTTACAGACAGAAAAAGATATGAAGCTTACATTGATTCCTTTATCGGATGTTGTTAAAAATGTTGAAACACAGGGCTTGCGCTATGCTTTAAATAAAGAAGATCTTTATGCCGGATCATCAAGAGGTCTTAGCAATGAAGCCCTTGGAAACCGGGTAACCATTAACCTGAGCGAAGGACGGTTATTGGTGATCGTGATAAAAAAATAGTGTAAAAGAAAAAGCTCCTTTTATCGGCATTGATAAAAGGAGCTTTTTAATGTCTGAATTTCACTCTATGCCAGGGTAATATCCTTACACAGATACACATCCTGGATGGCATGCAGGATCTCAATGCCTTCATCCATCGATTTTTGGAAAGCTTTTCTTCCGGAAATTAAACCCATTCCGCCGGCCCGTTTATTAATCACAGCTGTTTTTACAGCCTGCTGAATGTCATTCTTTCCTGAGGCTCCTCCGGAATTAATCAAACCACTTCTTCCCATAAAGCAATTGGCTACCTGGTAGCGGGTTAAATCAATCGGATGATCACTGCTTAACTCAGAATACATTTTTTTGTGACTTTTACTGTAGTTAAGAGCTGTAAAGCCACCGTTGTTTTCAGGAAGCTTTTGTTTTACAATGTCCGCACCGATGGTCGCACTAAGATAGTTGGCCTGTCCGGTAAGGTCGGCAGCCAGATGATAGTCAGTACCATCTTTATTAAATGCCGGGTTTCTCAGATATGCCCAAAGCACCGTAACTAAACCGAGTGAGTGAGCATATTCAAACATTTCGCTGATTTCCTGAATCTGCCGGTTACTTTCTTCAGAACCGAAATAAATGGTAGCACCCACTGCAATGGCACCCATATCATAGGCTTGTTTAACACTGGCAAAAGGAATCTGATCATGGGTATTGGGATATGATAGAAGCTGGTTGTGATTAACTTTTAGCAGAAACGGAATTTTATGAGCGTACTTTCTTGATACGCTGCCTAAGGCACCAAGGGTTGAAACAACAGCATTGCATCCTCCTTCAATGGCCAGCTTAACAATGTTTTCCGGATCGAAATAAATAGGGTTTGGTGCAAAAGAGGCCCCGGCAGAATGCTCGATGCCCTGGTCCACAGGTAAAATGGACAGGTAGCCCGTTTTACCGAGTCTTCCGTGGTTAAATAGTGTTTGCATGTTGCGCAGGACATTTACTGAACGATCACTTGGGATAAGAATCTGATCAACAAAATTAGGACCCGGTGAATGAATGAGCTCCTTATGTATTGTCTCACATTTGTGATTAAGCAAAAAGTCAGCTTCATCTCCTAAAAGATTTTTAATTTCATGCAGCATAATTTCAACTCCTTAAATGTTTTTATATACAAATAAATATAACCGAAAAACAAAGAGGATAAACAAAAAGAAGAATTTACAAAAATAATCACATCGGCTACAATAGGAAACAAATGAACATATGAACAAGCAGACATATAAGAAAGAGGTGTACGCATGGATACAAATACAATTGCTTCTGGGTTTTCCTGTTCAGACTGCGGATGTGATCATCATCACTCCGGGGAAAATAAAAAAAGGCAATGGATCTTTTTAATTTTCGGACTTATTTTCCTGGCCGCTGCTCTTTTTTACTCCGGTTCTTCCTGGGTTGTACTTATGTTATTTCTTACCAGCTATCTGATTATCGGTGGTGATGTAGTACTTAGAGCTATAAAAAATATTGGGCAGGGTCGCATATTTGATGAAAATTTCTTGATGACCATCGCTACTTTCGGAGCCTTTTTGATAGGTGAGTATCCAGAAGCGGTAGCAGTTATGCTTTTTTATAAAGTAGGGGAAGCTTTCCAGGACAGAGCCATTGACCAGTCAAAAAAATCGATTGAAGCATTGTTAGATATTAAGCCGGATTATGCGACCGTCATCATAGAGGGAAAAGAGTATAATACGGATCCATCTTTAGTTGAAATTGGTTCGGATATTATAGTTAAACCTGGAGAAAAGATACCGATTGACGGTATCATTATTAAAGGGTACTCTTTTCTGGATACGTCGGCCTTAACCGGGGAATCAAAGCTTAGAGATGTTGAGCCGGGTGATTCGGCTCTTAGCGGATCGATCAATACTTCAGGATTATTAACTATTCAAACCACTAAGTCTTTTGGTGATTCTACGGTTAGCAAAATTATCGATCTTGTTCAGAATGCCAGTCAAAAAAAAGCACCGACCGAAAAATTTATTACTAAGTTTGCCAGATATTATACTCCGGTCGTTGTGGCGTTGGCTGCGATGCTGGCGTTTATCCCGCCTCTGGTTATATCCGGAGCTTCGTTTGAAGAATGGATTTACAGAGCATTGGTCTTTTTAGTTATTTCTTGCCCTTGTGCATTAGTCATTTCAATACCGCTAGGTTTTTTCGGAGGGATCGGCGCAGCATCAAAAAACGGTATTTTAATAAAAGGAGGAAACTTTTTAGAGGCATTGCCCTATGCAGATACGGTCATTTTTGATAAAACCGGCACGCTGACAAAGGGTGAGTTTGCTGTGACAGCGCTTATCCCGGAGAAAGGTTTTACAGAATCTGAGATCATAAAATATGCTGCCATTGCAGAAAAATATTCAGGCCATCCGATTGCCAAGGCGATTACCAGTCATTATGGGCAAACGCTCGATGAATTTGAAATAACGAATTATCAGGAAATTGCCGGTCACGGGATAAAAGCTGAGACAAACGGTGAGATCATCCATCTTGGAAATCGTAAGATTATGGAAGTAGAGCATCTTGAGTTTGCTTGTAAAGACATTGTTTGTGATCATCGATCAGAAGTCCCTATTTATCTTTGGATAAACAGGCAGTATGCCGGGAAAATTTTGCTGTCTGATATGATTCGCGATGATGCTAAAGAGACAGTAGAGGAGTTAAAAAAATATGGCGTAAATGAAGTGATGATGCTCTCCGGAGATATCAAAGAGACGGCCGAAAAAGTATCTGAACAGTTGGGTATCACTTCCTTTTTTAGTCAATTGCTTCCTGAAGATAAATTACAAAAACTTGAAGAGGTTCTTGCAGGAAAAAGTAAAAATCAGAAAGTGATCTTTGTCGGAGACGGAATTAATGATGCTCCGGTTCTTGCCAGAGCCGATATCGGAGTGGCAATGGGGGGCATAGGTTCTGATGCAGCTATTGAAGCAGCGGACATCGTGCTAATGAGAGATACTCCAGGAAGCCTTGTGACCGGTATAAGAATTGCCCGCAAAACTAAAACCATTATCTGGCAAAATATCATTTTAGCTCTAGGCGTTAAAGGTGTGATTATGATACTTGGTGCGTTGGGGATAGCCGGAATGTGGGAAGCTATTTTTGCTGATGTAGGCGTGGCCTTGATCGCCATTCTTAATGCTGTCCGGGTCCTTTCATTTACAGAATAAGGAGAAATTTATGTCGCAAAGAAAAAAATTTAAAGAGTACTTTGATCACGATCTTGCCGTATGCTTGGCTGAAAAAATAGAAGAGGTTTATCCGGAATTCAAAAGACACTTTTTTATTTCGGCGATTCACTCTAACGTGGAGCCGCTTGAACTAAAAGCCAGGGTAGAGTTGTTTGCAGACTATTTACAGCATAGTTTACCAGCGCATTATCCGGATGCGCTGGATTTTTTGCTGCAGATTTTAGGGCCTGAAAATCAAAAGGAAACAGGCATGTTTGATAAGTGGTATTGGCTTATGCCGGTGGCCTTCTTTGTTGAAAAATACGGCAAAGACCATCAGCAAGAATCAATCGCTGCTATTTATGAAATCACCAAAAGATTTACTGGAGAATATGCTATCAGACCCTACATAGAAAAAGATCCTGAGAATGTGATGATGATTATGGAAAAATGGTCAAAAGATCCTAATTTTCATATTAGACGCTTAGCGAGTGAAGGGTGCAGACCAAGATTGCCGTGGGCAAAAAAACTTGATCTGTTTGTAAAAGATCCGACTCTCGCATTACCGATTCTTGAAAATCTTAAAGAGGATCAGGTGCTTTTTGTAAAAAGATCCGTAGCCAATCATCTGAATGATATCCTAAAAGATAATTATGATATCGGAATGGCTCTGATCAAAGATTGGTCGGACACAGAGAATATTCATACAAAATGGATTATTAAACATGCTCTCCGAAACCAGAAAAAAAGAGGCAATCAGGAAGCGATTGATATGATTAATAAGATGTAAAAAAAAATTACAAATAAACCCCGAACTTTTTATGGATGATTATATTAAAATACAAATATCGGGGTATAATGTATACGTATAATATATTAGGGGGGAACTAAGCATGAAGAGTAAAAAAGTAGCACTTATTTTGGTCGTATTTTTTGTAACAAGCTTTGTTGTTGGCTGTGGCGGGGGAACGCCGGCACCGGATCCACAAGAGCCGACCTTACGAGTGGGCATGGTTACAGATGCAGGCACCATCGATGACAAGTCTTTTAATCAGGGAACATGGGAAGGTGTTTTGCAGGCCAGAGATCAATTAGGAGTGGAAATCAGATACTTACAACCGAGCGGAACGACAGAAGCTGATTACATGAGGGAGATCGGAAACCTTGTGGATGCAGGATTCAACTTTATTGTTTGTCCTGGATTTAAGTTTGAAACTTCGATTTATGAAGCTCAGGCTCGTTATCCGGAAGCAAAGTTTGTATTAATTGACGGAGCGCCTCATGATGGTGAGTTCAATTTCTTAGTAGCAGATAATACAGTTTCTATTTTCTTTGCTGAGCATGAGTCAGGCTTCTTAGCCGGACTGGCATCAGCACTTCAGCTAGAGGAAGGACAAGCAGGATTTATCGGAGGTATGGAAATTCCTCCGGTGCAGAAATTTAACTGGGGTTTCCAGCAAGGTGTTACGTATGCTAATGAAAATTACGGAACAGATGTTCAGGTTCAGTCTCAAAACGTAATATATCAGGGAACATTTGATAATGTGGCAGCAGGACAGCAGTTAGCCGCGCAAATGTACGACAGAGGTGTTGATGTTATCTTTGCCGCAGCCGGTGGTGTGGGTGTTGGCGTTATTAACGAAGCAAAATCCAGAGCTGCAGCTGGAGATGATGTTTGGGTCGTCGGTGTTGACGTTGATCAGTATGATGAAGGAATTTACAGAGATAGCGAATCCATTATTTTGACATCTGCGATGAAATACATTGATGTGGCAGCTTTTGATATGATCGAAGCTGAATTAAATGATGAGTTTCCGGGTGGAGAAACCTTATTCTTTGATGCGACAAACTTTGGAATTGGTATTCCTGAAAACAATCCAAATTTAAATGCAGACGTTGAGCAGGAAACAGCTGAGGTTTTTGCTTTAGTGCAATCTGGTGAAGTTGTTGTATCTGACCAGCTTGGTGATTTAATCAGATAAAGAGCCTAAAACAGTACAGATAATTTCTAAAAAAGGGCGGAGCCATCTGCCCTTTTTTTACATAATAGTTTTTGCCTGGTTCTTATGTATCAAATTATGATATATTAAGTTTGTATCTGAGTGTAATGGAGGCGAATTATGGAATACGTTGTAGAAATGCTTAAAATAAGAAAAGAATTCCCTGGTGTAGTGGCATGTGATGATATTACACTCCAGCTTGCCAAGGGCGAAATACATGCTCTTCTCGGAGAAAATGGTGCAGGTAAATCAACACTGATGAGTATCCTATTTGGTTTATACCAGCCTGATCGCGGAACGATTAAAATTCGCGGTAAGGAAGAAAAAATTGCTAATCCTAATGTAGCGAATGATTTAAAAATTGGCATGGTGCATCAGCATTTTAAATTAGTACATAATTTTACGGTTACTGAGAATATCATCCTTGGTATTGAACAAAAAAAAGGGATAGTGGTTGACAGAAAAGGCGCCTCAAAAAAGATTAAGGAGTTATCGGTACAGTACGGATTAAATGTAGAACCTGATTCCCTTATTAGTAATATATCTGTCGGCATGCAACAAAGAGTAGAAATTCTTAAAATGTTATACAGGGACGCTGAGGTGTTGATTTTTGATGAGCCAACAGCTGTTTTAACGCCTCAGGAAGTTCAGGAATTAATGAGAATTATGAAGGATCTGATTAAAGAAGGAAAATCGATCATTCTTATTACCCATAAATTAAAAGAGATCAAAGCTGTAGCCGATCGTTGCACAATCATCAGAAGAGGACAGTATGTTGGGACGGTTGATGTCAAGGAAACATCAACGGAAAAAATGGCTGAAATGATGGTAGGCAGAAAGATCTCCTTTGGTATAGAAAAAAAAGAGGCAACTCCCGGAGAAAATGCACTGGAGATCAGAAACCTTTCAGTTAAGAATAAAGTGGGAGTTATGGGGTTAAAAGAGTTTAGCCTTGATGTAAAATGCGGAGAAATTGTTGGGATTGCCGGTGTGGATGGTAATGGCCAGGGGGAGCTTGCCAGTGCACTAATTGGTCTGCAAAAGTCCGAGTCGGGAGAGATCTTTTTGCGTAATAAAGAAATCTCAGGACTTTCTATTCGCGAAAGAATTGAAAACAGGGTGTCTCACATCTCAGATGACCGTCAAAAATATGGCTTGATTCTTGAATATACGCTGGATGAAAATTTGATTCTGAAAAAATATTACAGAGAACCTTATTCAATTAAGGGAATGCTTAACTATGATGAAATCCATCGATATGGGGAAAAAATAATCGAGGATTTCGATATCAGAGCAGGGCGTGGAGGGGAAACCACCGTTCGGTCAATGTCAGGGGGTAATCAGCAAAAGCTTGTTGTTGGCCGGGAAATTGACAGCAATCCGGATCTTTTAATTGCAGTACAGCCAACAAGAGGCTTGGATGTAGGTGCTATTGAATATATCCATAAACGTCTGATTGAACAAAGAGATAAAGGGCGGGCGGTTCTTATGATCTCTTTGGAACTTGATGAAATATTGGGTTTAAGCGATCGAGTAGCTGTGATTAATAATGGAGAGCTAGTCGGTATTGTTAATGCTAAGGAAACAAATGAAGCAGAAATCGGTCTAATGATGACAGGCATTAAGCGAGGTGAAGCAGATGAAGATCAGATTCAATAGAGATTACCTTCTGTCTTTGATTGCTGTCATTCTTGGACTGATAGCCGGCGCTATCCTTATGATTGTGACAAATAATAACCCTTTTGAAGGGTATAACTATCTCTTCCGGGGCGGAACGATGAATATGCAACGGATCGGAAATACGATTGCTACAGCCACACCGCTTATTTTTGCAGGTCTTTCAGTTACTTTCGCTTTTCGAACCGGTCTGTTTAATATCGGAGCCTCCGGACAAATGTTAATTGGAGGCCTTTGTGCAACGGCAATTGCCTTAAATGTCAGCTTGCCTAAAATACTGTTGTTGCCGTTGATGATTATAGTGGCATTTATTGCAGGTGGATTGTGGGGATCTATTGCCGGCTTTTTAAAAGCTAAATTTAATGTCCATGAAGTTGTGGCAACCATTATGCTTAACTGGATTGCCTACTGGACGGTATACTATATGGTTCCTTTATACTTAAAAGCAGAATTTCTGGAAACCGAGTCGAGGAGAATTCCGTCTGAAGCATCTTTGCGGATCGAATGGCTAAGAGACTTTTTTGATGGATCCTATATTAATCTTGGAATTGTTCTGGCCATTATTGTGGCCATTATTGTAGCGTTTATTCTTGATAAAACAACGCTTGGTTATGAATTAAAGGCTGTAGGATACAATCGGACTGCTGCTGAAACAGCAGGTATCGATGTTAACAGAAATATCATGCTTTCCATGGGAATCGCAGGAGGACTTGCCGGTTTAGCCGGGCTTAGTCTTTACGCAGGGATTGCTACAAACATGCAGATTGGAGTCCTTCCGATGCAGGGGTTTGACGGGATTGCTGTTTCATTGCTAGGGGCGAATTCACCTTTAGGAGTCTTCTTTGCAGCTATCTTTTTTGGGCTACTTCATTCCGGAAAGGGTTTTATGACAGCCATGACCGGGATACCGCCGGAAATTGCCGATACCATCATTGCTACGATTATTTATTTTGCAGCAACCAGTGTTGTTGTAGACAGATTTTTAGAAAATCGTAGGAAGAGAAGGGAGACCAAATAATGTTAGAGTTATTAATTCAGATCTTCCCTTACGCGATTGCGTTTACTATTCCTTTGTTGATTACCTCTCTTGGCGGACTCTTTAGCGAGAGAAGCGGAGTCATTAATATCGGCCTGGAAGGCTTAATGCTTGTCGGACTCTTTGCAGCGGCCTTGACCATCTCCCAGCTTGAAAGAACGATGCCGGGACAGGCTATTTGGTGGGGTTTGTTAGCTGCGGCATTAGCCGGTGCCTTACTGGCTTTGCTCCATGCATTTGCGTGTGTTACCTTACATGCTAATCAGATTATCAGTGGTATAGCCATTAATATGACATCCGCTGCTTTGACGGTATATCTGGCAAGAGCGATGACCGGAAGTGGTAACATTCAGATTATGATCGGACTTTCAAGAAGAAACATTCCGTTCTTATCAGAGATTCCGATTATCGGGAAAATGCTTTTCAGTGGAACCTATTTGACAACCTGGATCGTATTGTTTATTCTGCTGGCATCCTGGTTTTTATTGTACCGGATGGTGTTTGGCTTGCGTTTGAGAGCTTGTGGTGAACACCCTCATGCAGCGGATGCTGCAGGGATCAATGTGTACCTGGTCCGCTATATAGCGGTCATAATATCAGGAGCCTGCGCCGGTCTAGGCGGGGGTATCATTCTTGTTACTTACTCAGGAGAATTTAACGGAACTGTTGCCGGTTTGGGCTTCCTTGCGTTGGCTTCATTAATCTTTGGGCAATGGAGACCATTGGGTATCTTGCTGGCTACCTTCTTTTTTGGTTTTGCCAGTACCATTGCCAATGTTTCACAGGTAATACCCGAATTGGCTAATATCCCGGGTATTATACTAAAAACATTCCCCTATGTATTTACCTTGATTGCGCTTGTCTTCTCAGCGAAATCTTCACAGGCACCCAAGGCGATTGGTGAACCTTATGATAAAGGAAAAAGATAAGAAAAGAGATGTTATAAATGGTCGAGTTAACAATTCTTACAAAGCTTTGTTTGGTTCTGATAGGTCTTTTCATTGGAGCCATATCGCCTACGTTTGGAATAGGTGGTGGTCTGGTTACCGTCCCTATTCTAATCTTATTCTTTGGCTTCGACGGAAATCTGGCAACGGCTACATCACTGGGTTTGATTATCTTCACAACGCTTTCTGGAACTATCGCTTACCACGTTGAAAAGAGAATCGACTTTAAGTTAGCAGGAATTTTTATGCTTTTTGCAGTGCCGGGTACTCTTTTTGGGGGGTATATGGCTAACTATTTTGCCTCAATTGAGTTGGATATTGACCTGCTTCAATTTATTTTTGCTGCATTTATGATAACCATAGCCGGTACCAAAATTGCCAGTCTCTATGAAGACTACAGAACCAGTCAAAAAACAGGTAAGAAAGAAGCGAAAAATTGTGATTTGCACGCTGATACAAACGAAAAGCAAAAAGAGACAATTACACCGTCACAAAGATACAGCGTCAGGAAAACAAACCGTATCAGAAGAGAATTTATAGATGCCAGGAAAATTAAATTTTCCTATGAGGTTAAAGTATTCCCTAAAGTAGTGATCGCTTTTATCGGTGGTTTTTTTGGAGCCTTGCTTGGTCTGGGCGGAGGGATTATTTATGTACCGGTACTGACAATGCTAATGGGTGTTCCGATTGGGATAGCTGCAGCCACCTCAACCTTTACTATTCTCGTATCAAGTTTGTTGCCGATCATCTTGCGTTTTTCTTTTATTCAATGGGACTTTGTTTTATTTCTGGCAATTGGTACAATTATATCAGCGAGTGTTGTTCCGAAGTATATTTGCAAAGTGCAATCTGAGACCATATTGCTTGGGTTTTGGATTATTGTCGCTGTGACAGCACTGCGGTTGTTGATTAATGTGGTTATGATACTAGTCTGACAGGATGTGGAGAAAAAATGGATCAGGAATTTATCAGAGTATTTAAGGCGTTAGGAGAATCAACCCGAATGAAAATAGTCAAACTTCTTGCTACGCAAAGTATGTGTGTTTGTGAATTGAGTGAAGTGCTGGATATGCTTCAGCCAAGAATCTCTCAGCATATGAAGGTACTTAAAGAGGCGAATCTTGTCAGTGAAAGCAAGCAAGGGTATTGGATTTATTATTCCCTCAAACAGGAAACTCTGCAGAAATATTGGCAGCAATTTCAGGATTTCTTGCTTGAAGACCTGGGCAAACTTGAAGAATTTCAAGGGGTAAAAGAGAAAATTAAAAACTTATCCTGCAAAACCAAATAAGTGGTTGCTTATTTGGTTTAAGGGGTGTATACTGTTCGTATAAGTAAATCCTTATTTAAAAAACAGGAGGGTCTGTAATGGAAATAAAAGTTGTGGGAACGGGCTGTGCCAGCTGTAAAAAGCTTGAAAAATCTGTAAGAGAAGTCATTGAAGAACAAGGCATAGCAGCAGAAGTGATAAAAGTAGAAAACATGATGGAAATTGTAAAATCTGGCGTTCTTATTACTCCTGGATTGATTATTGACGGACAGATAAAGATCAGTGGTAAGTTACCGGATAAAGAAGAAGTAGAGAGAGTAATTAAAGAATCAATGTAAAGTATAGGCTGTTGCCGTAAAAAAGCATCCGTAAGGGTGTTTTTTTTGGATCAATCCATATAAGAATTTAAGAATAAGGAGAAAACTATGAGTGAAATTAAAAAATTAGGAATTTTCATTGTTGTCTTTTTGGCAGCGGCTCTGATTCCTTTTCACAGTCCAAACGTATCCAATGCGATTCTCGAAGCTTTTTATATGTTAAATGATTATGCCAGAGAACATGTGTTGCTCTGTCTGATACCAGCCTTTTTTATTGCCGGCGCAATTGCTAATTTTGTATCGCAGAATGCGGTTTTAAAATATTTTGGCAGAAAAGCAAAAAAATGGTTGTCTTATAGTGTGGCTTCGGTTTCAGGAAGCATGCTGGCGGTTTGTTCGTGTACCGTGTTACCTCTTTTTTCCGGAATTTATATAAGGGGAGCCGGGATAGGTCCGGCCATTGCGTTCCTTTATTCCGGTCCATCCATTAATATTTTGGCTATTATCCTTACAGCCAGAGTCTTAGGCTGGGAGTATGGAGTGGCCAGAGCCATCGGTGCGATTGTCTTTGCGATTATTATCGGCCTTATTATGGCGGCCATTTTTGGAAAAGAGGATGCCGAAAGAGACGACCTGGGTTTTCCTGAAGGGGAAGAGAAAACTAAAAGGTCGCTTGGACAGGATTTATTCTACTTCTTAAACCTGGTTCTTATTTTGATTTTTGCTTCATGGGTAAAGCCGGAAACTGATTCTGGTTTTTGGTACAGCATATACCAGGTCAAGTGGCCGCTAACGATTGGTTTGCTGATTGTTCTTGGTGTTGTATTATATCGCTGGTTTGAAAAAAAAGAGTTACGAGACTGGGTGGATTCAACCTGGGATTTTTCCAAACAGATCCTGCCCCTGTTATTTGTCGGTGTATTAGTCGCGGGTTTTCTGATGGGCAGTCCCGGTTCAGATGGTGGTATTATTCCTTCGGAATGGGTAGAAAGTCTGGTAGGAGGAAATTCCTTTAGAGCAAACCTTCTGTCTTCGATGGTAGGGGCGCTGATGTATTTTGCTACACTTACAGAAATTCCGATTATTCAGGGTCTGATGTCATCCGGGATGGGTAAGGGACCGATTTTAGCCTTGCTACTGGCCGGACCGGCCTTAAGTCTTCCGAACATGCTTGTAATTAGAAGTGTTTTAGGCAATCTTAAAACCATGGTTTATGTGATATTGGTTGTTGTTATGTCCACCATTAGTGGCTTATTGTTTGGTTATTTTTTCTAAAGTGCTTTTAAAAATTAATTTATGAAATGGCAGGAGGGCTTTCCAATAGAGAAGTCCTCTTGTTCCTTTTGGATTAAAATAGGCGCGAATAATAAGCTTTCGCTGCTTATATTGTTCCTCAATAAGAAACTCCAGCCAACCTTCGCCGGGCATTTTAAGATCAACTTTCAGGCGAAGCAAACGGTTTTTTTCCAAAGCTTCCACTGTAAAAAAGTCAATCGGATCGCCGGGTCTTAAGTCGATCATACAACGCCGGCCCCTTAGTTTCCCGCTTCCACCGAAAAACTGATCGGTATAGCCACGCAATGACCAGAGCAGATTATAGGAAGGCCAGCCATAACCTCCGCCAAGACAGATAATTTTTTTAAAAAGCTCATCAGCACTGATTGAAGTCAAAACAGAAACTTCATCGATAAAAAGTCCTTCTCTTTGCGATACAACAGAGTCTGACATTTGGTTAAAAGAAGCCTCACTTTGTGGCAAAGACCAGAAAGTAGTAACCTTATTAAGCCGTTGTTCTTCAAGTGCTGTACGGATGGCCTCTTTTAAGGTAAGAGGATTGTGTGAGAAATATTGTCCGGCTCCACATTCGGTGATGATAACATCATTTTTTATTCCCTCCAATAAAGGCCTGGCAATACTGCGGGGTATAGGCGTAATGATATTAACCCAGAAAGCAAAAAAGGATGGAGAAAGAAATGGGAGACTGATAAAGGGCCTTTTCAGTCCTCTTAATTCAGCATAAGTGCTAATGAGTTCTTTGTAGGTAACGATATCAGCTCCTCCGATTTCAATGATCTTTCCGGTAGTTTCCGGATGCGTTAAGGCTGAGCTAAGATAGTAAATTACATCATTGACTGCAACGGGCTGGGTTTTACTGTTTATCCACTGCGGAGAAAGGATGATCGGCAGTCTCTCTGTGAGATAACGAATCAATTCAAAAGAAATGCTTCCTGATCCGATAACCTGAGCAGCTCTGAATTCAGTTACAGGGATTCCGGTGCATCCTAGGATTTTGCCACTTTCCTGTCGGCTTTTTAAGTGTTTCGAAAGATTCCGGTCGCTACCTAAGCCACTTAAATAAATAATTCGCTCAACACCCATCTGCCTGGCAGCTTCTGCAAAATTTGATGCTGCAATGCGGTCTTTTATCTGAAAGTCCCCGTTTTCAGACATAGAATGAATTAAATAGTAAGCAACGGAAACGTTTTCTAACGCTCCGTACAAAGTACAGATATCCAGCACATCGCCACGATAGACCTGAACATCATTCCATCCACGCGCGGAAACATCCTCATTGTGACGAATCAGTGCATTAACGGCGTATCCTTTTTCTAAAAGAGAAGGAATCAGTCTTCCTCCGATATAACCGGCGGCTCCGGTTACCAGTATCTTTTTAGCTTTCATGATGGCCTCCACTTGAATTTTTTTACTATTAGTAGTACATTATAGGTTAAGAGAAAGGTTGTTGTGATATGAATACTCAAAAATTTATGGTGCGATCCATGTTTTATATTATAGGCATTCTCACGCTGACATTAGGGATTGCCTTGACTATTGTAGTCAATCTCGGAGCATCACCGATTGATGCATTGCTTGTAGGATTGTATAAAAATTATGGACTGTCGGTTGGTACCTGGGAGTATATTGTGGCAACCTGTTTGCTGTTAATCAACTCGGTTGTTAACAAGAAAATGCCACAACTGCTGGCTCTGATTACTGCTGTTTTAGTAGGTCTGGGCATTGATTTATGGCTCTATGTTATTTCTATGATTGAATTATCAGATGCCTTATGGATCTCTTTAGCCGGACTGTTAATCGGGACGATCTTTACCGGCGTTGGTATTGCGACCTATTTGCAGGCAGACTTTTTGCCTTCGCCATTTGACCAGGCTATGCTGACAATAAGTAGAATATTCAACCTGTCAATATTCTACTCGAAAACGTTACTTATGTTATTTTTTATGATTCTTGCACTGTTTTTCAAGGGTCCGGTAGCTTATGGAACAGTACTGATTTTATTGACTTCCGGTCCTCTTATAGGTTGGTTTTACCCCAGAATGCAGGCTTTTAAAATTAAAAAAATGGAAGTGGCCTAAATGTATTCTTCGCTTGATATAAACCATACGCTGCTTTCTGATATTCCTTGTCTGTTACTTTCTGAAAAAGGCAGGAAACCAAAGGGGAATATCTTTTTATACCATGGGTGGTCGTCAAAGAAAGAAAACTATAAATTTATAGGGAGCACCATAGCTTTAGCTGGTTATCAGGTTATCATTCCCGACTCTCTGTATCATGGTGACCGGGGTATTCTTGATTATTCAGACGATAAAGTGATGGAGGAGTATTTCTGGAAAGTGGCCATTCAAAGTATCGATGAATATTTCATGGTAAAAAATCATCTTGAAAAAGAAAAAATTCTTGTTTCAGATAAAATGGCCGTCATGGGAAGCTCTATGGGTGGCATGATCTCTGCAGGAATTTTTGCTAAAGATCCTTCACTGCTGACAATGACGGTGATGAACGGTTCCTGTGCCTGGCAGTATATGGACCAGAAAGTTCAGAAAAACAGAGGCATAGACCGCATGGCTTGGATATCTGCAGAAAGAATTAATGAATATGATCCCGTAAATTATCTTGAACGGATTTATCCCAGGCCTTTTTTACTGTTGCATGGGGAAGCCGATCAAGCGGTTCCGATTGCCGGGCAGGACTATTTTTATGAAAAAGCAAGACAGTACTATGGTGATGTGGCGGAGAGAATTCGCTACACTAAAGTTGCGAACCTTAATCATCACAAAACGACAGGAATGCTTGAGGAATCGATTAATTGGATGAACTACTGCTTTGATAATCTAGAGAATGGCAGGAAGAAAAAATGACCGATGACAAAAAAATACAAAAAGAGGAATCACTAGTATCTCGTTATTCTGTAAAAGAGGAAATAGCCAACAGCATCTCTCATGGACTTGGTGTTGCTTTTGGTATTGTCGCGTTAACTTTACTTTTGGTCTATTCGATCAACAAAAGCGATATTACCGCTATTGTGGCTTTTTCTATTTACGGAGCTTCAGCAATTGCTTTGTATCTGGCGTCCACGCTGTATCACAGCTTTAGAATTGAGGGTGTAAAACGCGTGCTTCGTATCTTTGATCATTCAACCATTTATCTCTATATTGCCGGATGTTATACTCCGATAGCTCTTTTGGGAATGGATGGAGGCTGGAGAATCGGGGTCATGATTTCAGTATGGTTGATTGCGATCGGCGGGATCACGTTTAAAATTTTAACGTATAAAAAATATGAGGCCTATAAAAAGTTTTCATTGGCCATTTATCTGGCTATGGGATGGTTGGCGGTATTAACAATAAAACCGTTATTGCAAACCTTTCCTGTAAGCTTTCTTGTCTATCTTCTTGCCGGTGGACTTGCCTACACGGTCGGAACTATTTTTTATGCTTTAAAAAGAATACCGTTTAATCATGCGATTTGGCATTTATTTGTTTTAGCTGGTAGCATTTTGCATTTTCTGGGTATCTTTAAGTACTTGGTGTAAACTATAGGAACGGAGTGGTGGATTTGGGTTGGAGATTTATTCTTTCTTTGGCATTTGCGGTAATCATTGCATTATTTGCGATAGCTAATGCCGGTAGTGTCAAAGTTAACTTTATCGTAGCTGTATATGAGGTATCCCAGGCAATAGTGATCCTTGTGTCTGCGATTGCAGGTGCATTAGTGGCAACATTGTTAAGCCTTGTTAAAAGGGTGCAGCAGAATTATAAGATTAATAACCAGTCAAAAAAGATTACAGAGCTTGAACACGATAAAGAAGCACTGAGCAAAAAATATGCTGAACTGGAAGCACATGTTAAGAAACCAGCCCCAAAAGAATCTCCGGAGGCATCAGAGGCCCCGGATTTGAAAGACAATGAGCCGACTACTGCTGAAAGTGCAGAAAAACCATTGTAGTCTTTCCTAGGAGGAATCAAAAAGATGCATATTGAATTTGAAGGCAAACTGCCTGTTATTGATAAAAAAGCCTATTGCGCAGACGGAGCCAGAATTATCGGTGATGTAGAAATAAATGAATTTGCCAGTGTCTGGTACAACTCTGTCGTCAGAGGAGATGTTTCCTATATCAGAATAGGTAGATATTCCAACATTCAGGATAATTCGGTGTTACATGTGGCTGATGATAAGCCTTGTCTTGTTGGTGACTATGTGACCGTCGGACATAACGTTGTGCTTCATGCATGTGAGGTTAAGAATCACTGTCTGATCGGGATGAGTGCCACGGTTATGGATGGAGCTGTTATTGGTGAGGGCAGCATTGTGGCTGCTGGAACAGTTGTAACGGCAGGAATGAAAGTACCCCCGAACTCTTTAGTTGCCGGAGTTCCCGGTAAAATTATTAAAGACGTCGCTGATAAAAGGGAAAGCATCCATGCGCAGGCAATAAAATACAAGACCTTATGGACAAAAAGATATGGTTTACTGCCGGATGGTGGCGGTGAGGAATATGGTGGAGAAAAAATCATATAGGTTTGACATTTTTTAAAAAGTCAGATAATATGACAATATAAATTTCATATGAAAAGCAAAAAGGTTCGAAAGATTGATTAATAGGGAAGTCGGT
>SKKY01000112.1 GCA_007123515.1 Clostridia bacterium | reverse complement strand
TCAACTGATGGATGTGTGGGCGATCGGAGATTTACACCTGTCCTACGATGAGGGCGGGGAACTGATTAAGCCAATGGCTATCTTTGGAGAAAACTGGGAAGATCATGATATAAAAATCAGGGAAAACTGGCAAAAGACAGTCAGAGACAACGATCTTGTTTTAATCCCGGGAGACTTTTCCTGGGCGATGAGCTTAGAAAATCTGCAGTATGATCTTACTTATCTTTCATCACTTCCTGGCAGAAAAATATTGCTTCGTGGTAATCACGATTACTGGTGGACAAGCAGTAAAAAAATGAAAGAGAATTTTCCTGACAATGTTTCTTTTATTCAGAACAATTCCATACAGATTAATAAAAGGCTGTATGTTTGCGGAACCCGGGGGTGGACAGTGCCCGGAGAGAATAATTTTACCCTTGAAGATGAAAAGATTTACCAGCGTGAAATCCAGAGACTGCGCCTGTCTCTTGAAAGCGTTTCTGATCCGGAGGCGGAGGTAATTGTGATGCTTCACTATCCGCCAACGAATATGAAATATGAAAAAAGTGCCTTGATCGACCTGCTTGAAGAATACGGAGTAAAAACCTGTATCTATGCGCATCTTCATGATGCCTCGATAGGTAACCGTCTTCCCTCAGTAAAGTGGGGCATATCCTTTCATCTAGTTAGTGCCGATGCCGTTGGGTTTACTCCCTATCATATTTGCAGAATTGAAAAGGAGTAATAGGTAGCGCGGTTAATGCTTTAACAGAACAGGAGTGTGATGGGCTTGAAGATGCCTCTTAAAAAAGCTTTTGTATTATTTTTGCTGATGCTTGTTTTGACGGTGGCTTCGTATTCTCTCGATGTGGTCTATTTGTATCTTGATGATTGCCCGTCTTGCAAAAAAGCCGAGCAGTTTATGAGCCAGTATGATCAGCTGTCGATTACCAGAGTTGATGTATCAGAAGAGCCCGTACGAGCCCGGAGCTATACCATGCAATGGGATATTAATAACGTTGTGGTTCCGACGATCCACATCGATGGTGAAACCTTCGTTGGCTTTAACGATCAGATTGAACAAAGAATGAAAAGACTGATCGAACTTGATATTGTCCTTGGTGAAGACTACGAAAATGGAACACCGGTTTCCTTGTTTGATTCCATCAATTCGCCGCTTTTGATAACGGCCGGAATTGGGATCCTGGATGGATTTAATCCCTGTAGTATCTGGGCGATGCTGTTTATTGTGACCATTATTTTCAGATATCGTGATACGAGAAAACTGGTCTTAGTCGGATCCCTGTATCTGATTACGTTAAGTGCTCTGTATGCCATCTTTATTCTTGGCATTTATTCAGTCGTTAACTATCTAAGCTACATACCCTTCTTTAAATGGGTTTATTTTGCCTTGATTTTAGGGATCGCTGTTTTAGGCCTTGTTGATCCTGACAGGCTGACCATACCGGATAAATGGGCTGACTTTTTTAAGAAAAAAAGTAAAAAGAATCTGCTAAGCGAAAACAGAAGCTGGCTGAGTTTATCCTTATTGAGTATTTCGCTGGCTTTTTTTGCAACACTGATTGAGCTTCCCTGTACAGCCGGATTGCCTTTAATCTGGAGTGCTTATGCATCATCTTTAGGAGAAAGCTTCAATTACCACCTCGGCCTGATGGTCTACATCGCCGGCTATATTATGGTGGAAGCGACCATTTTGATTGTTGCGATTGTAACGGCTAAAAAAATCGCTCTGACTAAAAAGGCAGGTTTACTGTTAAAAAGAATAACGAGCGTGGTGATGCTACTACTTGGTGTTTATATGCTCTTTAGATATTAAGGTACAAGGCCGCAGGCACTTGACATTTAGCCTTAGGTACGATAATATATTACAGTCTATAGTGATTACACTGTTGACGTTAAAACCGCACGAAAAAGGTTTCTAAATCCAACCTATGTTGGTACCTTCTGTAGGCGAGTCTTTCGAATTGGAGGTGTAGACTATGTACGCTATTGTAGAAACAGGTGGAAAACAGTACAAAGTTCAGGAAGGCGACAGCCTTAATGTGGAACTATTACGAGCAGAAGTCGGAGATGTGGTAGCTTTAGAGAACGTATTAATGATTTCTGACGGATCCGCTGTAACAGTGGGTGCTCCTTATGTTGCTGATGCTAAGGTTCAGGCTAAAGTACAGGAACATGGCAGAGGAAGAAAGATTATTGTATATAAGTATAAGGCGAAGAAGAACTATCGCAGAAAGCAAGGTCACCGTCAGCCGTTCACTAAAATTTTGATTGAAAAAATCGAAGGATAATTATGATAACGGTCAGGTTTTATAAAAAAGATGCCCATTATTACGGGCTGGAAGTATCCGGACATGCTTATTTCGATGAGCCGGGTAAGGACATTGTTTGCTCGGCGGTATCGGCCTTAGCCACAACCGGGTACAACACACTTTGTCATTACATCGGAGCTGAGAATCTCAGTCTTGCGGTTGAAGAAGCCGAAGGATACCTGAAGTTTGAAGTGAAGAACCCTGCCTCGCATGATCAGCAGGTAACAGACATCGTATTTAAGACAATTGCGATTGGGATTGACTCAATTGCTCAGACATATACAAAGCATGTAACGCTTAAAGAAGGAGGTGGACGGCATGCTAAGAATTAATTTACAGTTATTTGCATCAAAAAAAGGTGTAGGTAGTTCAAGAAACGGTCGTGACTCAGCATCAAAGAGACTCGGCGTTAAACGTTCAGATGGTCAGAACGTATTAGCCGGTAACATTCTTGTTCGCCAGAGAGGCACGAAGCTTCATCCTGGCAATAACGTGGGTAAAGGCGGAGACGATACATTATTCGCTCTTATCACGGGTGTTGTGAAGTTTGAAAGACTCGATAAAAAAAGAAAAATGGTAAGTATATACCCTGCATAAAAATAAAACCTGGCCTAGACGCCGGGTTTTTTTATGATTATTCATAAGAAAGGAGTTTTTGGATGAGTCGTTTAGCGGGAAGTGGCTGTGAGATAATTATCCCGGAACTGGAAAGGAAAACAAACCTCGAGATAGAACGCAGCCTGGTAAAAAAATTTAATAAAGTCACCTGGTCACCATTTATCAGAGCGATTAAAGAATTCGAAATGATTAAAGATGGCGACAAGGTAGCAGTGGGAATTTCCGGTGGGAAAGATTCGCTACTTTTGGCTAAACTGCTCCAGGAGCTTCAGAAACATAAAAAGAAAGATTTTACTTTGGAATTTATTTCTATGGACCCCGGGTTTCACCCTACAAACAGGCAATTGCTGGAGGATCTTTGCAGTCATCTTGAGATTCCGGTTAAGATTTTTAAAAACGATCTTTTTGAAGTCGTTGAAAAAATCAGTGATCAATATCCCTGTTATCTGTGTGCCCGGATGAGACGGGGTGCACTGTATCAGTTTGCCCAAAATTCAGGCTGCAATAAACTGGCGCTGGGCCATCATATGGATGATGTGGTTGAAACCATTATGATGAATGTTCTTTGTGCCGGAACCTATATGACCATGATGCCGAGAATCAAATCGACGAATTTTGAAAACATGGAGTTAATCAGACCACTTTACTATGTAAGAGAAGACAATATTAAAAAATTCAGTCGCTATGCAGGACTTGCGCCGATGAATTGTGGATGTGCGGTAGCCGCTAAGAAAACATCAAGCAAGCGGTCAGAAGTAAAAGAACTGATTAAGTCACTAAGCGGACAGTTTCAGGATGTTGAAAAATCAATTCTGCAATCAGCGAAAAATGTTCATATTGATGCTATAATTGAGTATAAAGATAAAAATGGAAGGCACAACTTTTTGGAGCGCTTCAAAGATGCTGGGAGGCAGGAATAATGTTTTATGATTACACAAAGATATATGTAAAGGGTGGAGATGGCGGTAATGGCTGCTCGGCTTTTCGCAGAGAAAAGTTTGTTCCCTTAGGCGGGCCGGCAGGCGGAGACGGCGGTAAAGGCGGAGACATTATTCTGCAAGCGGACTCCGGATTGCGCACACTGGTTGATTTTCGCTACCAGACACACTATAAGGCCAAACGTGGTCAGCATGGAGAAGGCTCATCGATGCATGGGAGAAGTGCCGAAGATCAGGTATTAAGAGTACCGGTGGGTACAATTGTTAAAGATGCTGATACCGGACGGATGATTGCCGATCTGATCGAACCCGGACAAGAAGTTGTTGTAGCCAAAGGTGGACGGGGTGGCAGAGGAAACAAGCATTTTAAATCGGCTAAAAATACAGCTCCGACACTTGCTGAAAACGGAGACCTCGGTGAAGATACATGGCTGATCCTAGAACTTAAGCTACTAGCTGATGTCGGTCTTGTCGGATTTCCGAATGTCGGAAAATCGACGTTAGTGTCCATGGTTTCGGCGGCAAAACCAAAAATTGCTGATTATCATTTTACCACGCTAAGCCCAAACCTTGGACTTGTTAAAGTTTCGGAAGGCGAAAGCTTTGTTATGGCCGACATTCCGGGTCTGATTGAAGGCGCGGCCGAAGGCGCGGGACTTGGTCACCGTTTTCTTCGTCACACTGAGCGGACTAAAGTATTGATTCATGTGGTGGATGTATCCGGATCAGAAGACCGTGACCCGTATGAAGATTTTCTGGTGATTAATAAGGAGCTTGGAAAATATAGTCCTAAGCTAACAGAAAGACCGATGATCATTGCAGCCAATAAGATGGATATCACCGGGGCTGATGAAAAGCTAGAAACCTTTATCAGTCAAACTGAAGGGTATGAAGTCTATCCTATTTCAGCGGTAACCGGTGAAGGAGTACAGAAAATAGTGTATCGTGCTTACGAATTGCTAAAGACCGTTCCTGATGATATTTTCCTCGAGGAAATTGATGAGGATGAAATAAAGATCACTAAGGTAGAAGAAGAAAAACAGTTTACCGTTAAAAAAGATGGCAACACGTTCTACATCATGGGCGAAGAAATTGACCGCCTGTACCATAAGACGCAATTTTCAAGCGATGAGGGAATGATGCGCTTTATTAAAATTCTCGATGGGATGGGTGTTGTTGAGGAGCTTCGGGCAAAAGGAGCCAAAGACGGCGACACCGTTGTTGTCAAAGATATAGAATTCGACTTTTTAGACTAATGAGGTGAGCAGAATGAATCGATCAAACCAGGACTTAAAACATGATTCTCTGGAAATGTTAAACGGAAAATGGGTGCCTACGTTGTTTGTTTGTCTGATTGTCTGGTTCTTTGCCAGCAGTGCGGACACATTTACCTCCACTTCAGTTCAGGAAATTTACAGAGATGGTCAGGTCATAAGACAAACAGTAGAAAACAGAAGCAGCATTTTAAGCCTGATAAATTTCTTTTTTGCCGGCCCGGTCTATTTTGGACTGGCAGCCTACTTCCTGCGGCTGAAACGATACGGCGAAACTGAGATTAATGAGGTATTAGCAGGCCTTGGCAACTTTTTTAAGTACTTTCTTGCGAATCTTGTGATGGTAGTTCTTATTCTTCTCTGGACGCTGCTACTGATTGTGCCCGGGATCATTGCCTATTATCGTTATTCGATGACCTGGTATATTTTAAATGACCATCCGGAGCTTACCGTGATGCAGGCGATACAACGAAGCAAAGAGATGATGGCCGGAAACAAGATGGATTTGTTTTCGCTGCAGATTTCCTTTATCGGCTGGGCCATTTTGGCGCTCTTTACTATGGGCATCGGTTTTATACCGTTAAACGCCTATTATAATGGGGCAAAAGTCCATTTTTATGAAGAACTTTCCGGACACATTGGCTATATTGATTACGATGATGATGAAAATGATTACGAAGAGGACGACGACTATCTGTAAAGTAAAATATAATTCAGGCGAAGCGCACTTTCATAAGTGCGCTTTTTTGTTTTTAGAGGATTTTTATAAGAAGACCGCTTAGTATTAGGCAAAAGACAATGGTTTAGCCTGGGGGGGTCTATATGGATTGGAAAAAAATAGTGGGTACGGCTATGTTTATTATAATTTTTGGGTATTTTTACATAAGTGACAGTTCGGATTTGGTATTTGAAGAGCCGGTTTCACAGCAGGAAATAGAAAATCATAGCGTATTGTCTGAGGAATCTTCTGCCGGAGAATTTGATGATCTGCAAGATGAGCCTGAGAGTATCGTTATTCACATTGCCGGAGATGTCCGTTATCCCGGTGTCTATGAAGTTACAGAAGGCACAAGACTGGACGCGGTTTTACAAATGGCCGGACCTTTAGATATGCTTGTGGTAGATAAATTTTTTAACCGGGCTGAAAAACTTTATGACGGGCAGAAATTTTTTATCCCGACAGCAGAAGAGGCCGCCGGTTTTTTAGAGCAGGAAGCCGGGAGCATTCAGCAGCCGCAGGTGTTATTAAGTCAGCATCCTCAAACACTTGCGTCCTCACAGGATGGCAGGATTAATATTAACACGGCAGGTGCAAGTGAACTGATGAAATTGCCTGGAATTGGCGAAAAGAAGGCCGCTGAAATCATTAACTATCGAGAAAGTATTGGTAATTTTAAAAAAATTGATGATATAATAAACGTTACAGGAATTGGACAAGCTACTTTTGATAACATAAAAGACAGGATAACAGTATAAAATCCAATCCAAATTTACAGGTACTAAAGGGAGGCTTTACATTGATTAGTAGTCAGGTTACCAAAGGTGTGGAAAGAGCACCTCACAGATCCTTATTTTATGCATCCGGATTTTCTCCGGAGGACTTACAGAAACCACTGATTGGAATTGTTAATGCACAGAATGATATCGTTCCGGGTCATGTACATCTTGATGATATCGCTAAAGCAGCAAAAATGGGAGTCACAGCCAGAGGCGGTACCCCCATGGAATTTCCGGCGATTGCTATATGTGATGGAATTGCGATGAACCACAGCGGAATGCGCTATCCTTTAGCCAGCAGAGAGTTGATTGCTGACTCGATAGAGGCGATGTCAGAAGCCCATAAACTCGATGGTTTAGTTTTAATTGGCAACTGCGATAAAATTGTTCCGGGAATGCTTATGGCAGCAGCCAGACTTAATATTCCAAGCATCTATGTGTCAGGTGGACCGATGCTTCCGGGCCGATACGGCGGGGAAGATACGGACCTGATAAAAGGCGCTTTTGAAGCTGTAGGTCAGTATGACAGAGGTCAGATTGACGAGGAAAAACTAGAAGCCAAAGCGCTGTCAGCCTGTCCGACCTGCGGAAGCTGTGCCGGAATGTACACCGCTAATACGATGAACTGTTTGGCGGAAGGACTGGGACTGGCTCTGCCGGGAAACGGAACTATTCCGGCGGTCTACGGGCAACGTAAAGCACTGGCTAAAAAAGCCGGGGAATCGATTATGTACCTGGTCGACAAGCAGATAAAGCCAAGAGATATTTTAACCAGAGAGGCCTTTATTAATGCCATTGCGCTGGATATGGCCATTGGCGGATCCAGTAACACCGTCTTACATTTGATGGCGATTGCCAATCAGGCTGAGGTGGAAATCACGCTGACTGATTTTGATCAGGTCAGTGATCGTGTTCCAAATATTTGCAAACTAAATCCATCCGGAACCCACCGTATCATTGACTTATATGAGGCCGGGGGGATTGCTGCGGTGATAAAACGCCTGATTGACAATGAATATATGGATGGTTCAACAAAGACGGTTCTTGGTGTCAGTCTGGCAGAGAGTGTAAAAAATGCCAAAGTATTAAATAATGATGTGATTAGAGAGATCGAAAATGCCTACTCAAAAACGGGTGGGATTGCTATATTAAAAGGAAACCTTGCTGAAGATGGAGCTGTGGTTAAACAGATAGGCGTCGCTAAAGAAATGCTCGTGCATCAGG
>SKKY01000113.1 GCA_007123515.1 Clostridia bacterium | reverse complement strand
TTTTCAACTGGTTTATGGGAATTTTTAGCAGAACGATTTCGATTTTTATGCCTTTTATTATTGGGTTTTCTATAGCGTATCTTTTAAATCCCGGTGTTGTAAGGCTGGAAAAACTTTTTGACTACAAGATCCCTTTTATTGCTGTTAGAACTAAACTCAAAAGAGTAATTTCTATTATTATTACCTATATTATTTTTATTGGGTTTTTAAGTTGGTTTATTATCTATGTCCTGCCACAATTTTATCAGAGTATCCTGAGTTTGGCTAATCAGCTGACAAGAGGCTATTCTCAATATCAATTAGAAATAGACAGGATTGTCAGTTTTCTTGATGTGAATCAATATCTCGATCTTACATTTTTGCAGCGTGCTGATCTTACCGATATTGGACAGTTTCTTTTGCAGTCGTTTCCGGTGATTATCAGTACGGCCTATTCGTTTACATCCACTGTCTTTAAATTTGTTATGGGAATTATTATTTCTGTTTATATTCTGTTTGATAAAGAAAGATTCTTAGAGGGAAGTAAGCAGCTACTGTATTTAATCGTTCCGAAATCTCATTACGACAGAGTGTTTGCTTTTCTTAATGAAACAAACAGAATTTTCAAAGCGTTTTTTGTTGGTAAAACACTTGATTCGATCATCATCGGTATTATTTGTTTTGCAGGTTTAGTTATCATGGAAAATCCGTATCCGATCGTTATATCGGTGATTATCGGTATCTTTAATATGATTCCTTATTTCGGTCCCTTCATCGGTGCGGTTCCAGGAGTGATTATCACCTTTATTTACAGTCCCAAAATGGCGTTGTGGTTAGTCCTGTTTATTTTCGCACTTCAGCAATTTGACGGGCTGATCTTAGGACCGAAAATCCTTGGTGACTCTACTGGAATAGAACCTTTTTGGGTGCTGCTGGCTATTATTATCGGGGGAGCTTTGTTTGGTGTTTTAGGGATGCTTTTAGGAGTTCCGGTCTTTGCGGTATTATACACCACTTCCAAAAAGGTGATTGCAAGAAAGTATGACCAGAAAATCCGCCAATAAAATATATCGTGTATACAATACATTTCTAATTGACTACTGAAAAAAGTTGTTATATTATAATCTAGAAATATATCGAGTATTATAAAACAGAAAAGGGAGGAATTATTGTATGAAAAACAAAAAGTTTATCGCAGGATTAGTAACGATCTTATTCGCAGTTACTATGATCGCGGGCTGTGGTGGGGGAACACCAGATCCGACACCATCAGAAACACCAGATTCAGTTAAAGTGGGGGTTAACCTTGAATTATCGGGTAACGTAGCACAATTTGGCCAGGCTGTAGCAAATGCTGTAGAAATGGCTTTTGAAGAAATCAATGCTGCAGGCGGAGCAAATGGAATTATGCTGGAGCCTGTGTTATATGATAACAGATCAGATAACGCAGAATCACTAAACGTAGCAACAAGACTTGCATCACAAGATAACGTTCCTGTGATCATTGGTCCTGTTACATCTTCAAATACATTGGCTGCCATTCCGGTATCTGAGCAGTTTGAAGTATCTGTTGTAACTCCGACTGGTACAGCTACAGCGGTTACTGTTGATGACAGAACTGGCGAAACTCGTCCATTCATGTTCAGAACTTGCTTTATTGATCCTTTCCAAGGTGAAGTAGCTGCACAGTTTGCTGCACAGAATTTAGAAGCAACAACAGCTTCAATCTATGTTGACAATAACAGTGACTATTCAAAAGGCTTGGAAGCTTCATTCCAATCAGCTTTTGAAGGCTTTGGTGGAGAAATCGTTTCTGTAGAAGGTTTTGTTATTGAAGACAGAGATTTCAGATCTACATTAACAAGAATGATCGGAAACAACCCGGATGTTATTTTTATTCCTGCATATGAAGAGCAAGTGGCTCTTATTATCAGTCAGGCCAGAGAATTAGGTTATGAAGGCGCATTAGTTGGAACTGATGGATGGGATGGACCGAGATTACCGGAAGTAAATTCACCGGAAAATCTTCAGAACGCGTACTTTACAAACCACTATACTTCTGAAAGTGACGATCCTAAAGTTGTTGAATTTGTAAATAACTATAGAGACGCATACGGAAGTACTCCAACGGCGTTAGCGGCACTTGGTTATGATGCAGCTTATGTCGTGGCTGATGCAATTGCCCGTGCAGGTTCTGGTGATAAAATAGCAATCAGAGATGCGATTGCTTCTACTTCAGGATTTGTTGGTGTAACTGGAACAGTTACATTAGATGAACAGCATAACCCAGTTAAAAGTGCTGTAATTTTAGGCTTTGATGATGAAGGAAGACAAACATACGTAACAACTGTTGACCCTAACTAAGCTTAAAATTAAAAATTAGAATAACACCCAAAGGAGGGACATGAAAAATGCCCTCCTTTTTTATGGTGTTTATAACAGAAAGGGTGTCTCTATGGATATATTCATACAACAAGTCATCAATGGTTTATCTTTAGGTAGTATATATGCCCTGATCGCCTTAGGATATACAATGGTTTATGGTATCATAAAACTTATTAATTTTGCCCATGGTGAAATATATATGATTGGTGCCTATATAGGATTTTTTGCCATTACTTCTATGGGGCTTGGATTTATTCCGGCATTAATTATTGCTATGATTGGCTGTGCTATCTTAGGTATGGCCATTGAAAAAATTGCGTATAAGCCTTTAAGAAAATCGACCAGGATTGCTGTGTTAATCACTGCCATCGGTGTCTCTTTATTTCTTCAGTATACAACGGTATTCTTTTTAAGACCTGAACCAAGAATATTCCCGAAAATATTAACAGACGGAAGGTTTAACATTTTCGGCTTAAAGGCTTATATTACCTATCAGCAGCTTACGATTTTTATTGTTACAATTTTACTTGTGGTACTGCTGCAGTATATCGTACATTTTACAAAAACCGGGAAGGCTATGAGAGCCGTGGCTTTTGATAAAGATGCCGCTACTTTGATGGGTATCAATACCAATAACATCATTTCTATTACTTTTGCGATTGGTTCGGCATTAGCCGGTGCAGCGGGAGTTATGGTGGGTGTGTATTACAGTGCGATTAATCCTCTGATGGGGATTATGCCCGGATTAAAAGCTTTTGTAGCAGCTGTATTAGGAGGGATCGGAATCATTCCGGGAGCTTTTACCGGTGGAATGATTATGGGAGTTATAGAAGCTATGGTCAGCGGGTACGGAAATTCTCTATACAGAGATGCTGTTGCCTTCTTAATTCTTATTATTATACTGATCTTTAAACCAACAGGCTTGTTTGGCAAAAGTGAAAGGGAGAAGGTGTAATTATGAAAATTAATAAACAATTAGTCTTTAATTTATCATTAGCGTTCCTGCTCTTTTTCGTGATTCATTTTCTAATGTCGAACCGTATTATTAGTGCCTATTATCAGCTGAATATTTATTTATTGTTTATCAATATTATTATGGCTACAAGTTTAAATTTAGTTAATGGTTTTCTGGGTCAGCTCCATCTTGGTCATGCTGGTTTTATGGCTGTGGGGGCTTATGTTTCGGCCGCTATGACAACCAAAATGGATCTTCCTTTTTTACCAGCAGTTATCACCGGTAGTATTGCTGCCGGTATCGTGGGCTTGCTGATTGGCTATCCGATTTTCAGATCCGGGCGTCTTGGAGGAGATTATCTTGCCATTGCTACTCTTGGATTTGGTGAAATTGTAAGAATCATATTCGTAAATACACAATATGTCGGGGGAGCCAGTGGACTTTCAGGCATTCCAAGATATACAAACTGGCCGATTCTGTTTTTTCTAACGGTAGCGACAGTCTTATTAATCAGGAATTTTATTAACTCGAGTCATGGACGTGCGGTTCTTTCGATACGCGAAGATGAAATTGCGGCAGAGACAATGGGAATAAACCTGACAAAGTATAAATTAATGGCATTTTCCATCGCCGCTTTTTTTGCCGGACTAGCAGGTACTCTGTATGCCCACTATTTCTTTATTATCTCACCAAATACTTTTAACTTTCTAAAGTCTGTGGATTACCTGGTTATGGCGGTTCTTGGAGGATTAGGAAGTATTACAGGGTCGATCATTGCAGCCTCCGGTTTAACCATCATTTCAGCATTGTTACAGGATTTCGGAGCGCTTCGAATGGTGGCGTATTCCATGATACTTGTTATAATCATGATTTTCAGACCGTCGGGATTAATGGGAACAAAAGAATTCAAATTATCCTTCCTAGAAGAGAAAGAGAGGAGATAATTTATGAAGATACTTGAAATTAATAAACTCGTTAAACTATTTGGTGGTTTGGCTGCAGTCAGCAAATTTGATTTTTATATTAATCAGGGAGAGCTTGTTGGATTGATCGGTCCAAACGGAGCTGGGAAAACAACAGCCTTTAACCTGATTACCGGTGTCTATACGCCGACATCAGGAAGTATTAACTTTTTGGATGAGAGCATTGTTGGTTTAAAACCATTCGTGATTAACCAGAAAGGCATGGCCAGAACCTTTCAGAACATCAGACTTTTTAAAGACCTGACCGTACTGGACAATGTAAGAATTGCTTATCATTCTCATGTTAAATATTCTGTTTTTTCATCTTTTTTCAGAACGAAAGCCTACTATGAAGAAGAAAAAGAAGTTAAAAAAAAGGCGATAGAATTTTTAAAAATATTTAGAATGGATGATAAAAAGGATGAATTGGCCAGAAATCTTCCTTATGGTCAGCAACGAAGGTTGGAAATTGCCAGAGCATTAGCGGCTCAGCCAAAGCTTCTTTTATTAGATGAGCCTGCTGCGGGCATGAATCCTCAGGAAACTCATGATTTGATGGAGCTTATTGCTTTTATTAGAAAAGAGTTTGATCTGACCATTCTTCTTATTGAGCATGATATGTCCTTGGTTATGGGTGTTTGCGAAAGAATTTATGTTCTTGACCATGGTGTGCTTATAGCTAACGGAACGCCTGAAGAGATCAGAGGAAATCCTAAGGTTATTGAAGCTTACTTAGGGGAGGAATCTTAATATGTTAAAACTTGAAAATATTAATCTGTACTATGATGGTATTCATGCTCTAAAAGATGTCAGTCTTGAAGTTCCGGAAGGTAAGGTAATATCCCTTATCGGATCAAATGGAGCCGGAAAAACTAGTACCCTCAGAACGATTTCCGGCCTTAGTAAACCTAAAAGTGGTAAAATCACTTTTAAAGATCAGGATTTACTTAAAGTAGCTCCTGAAAAGCTTGTTAACATGGGAATTGTACAAGTTCCAGAAGGAAGAAGGGTTTTCGCGCCGATGAGTGTTTACGAAAATCTGGAATTGGGTGCCTATTTACGTAAAGATAAAGACGGTATTGAGAAAGACCTGCAAAGAGTTTTTAAACGTTTTCCCCGTCTTGATGAAAGGCGTAAGCAGATGGCCGGAACTTTAAGTGGTGGTGAGCAGCAGATGCTGGCGATGGGCAGGGCGCTTATGTCCGGTCCTAAGGTATTATTACTGGATGAACCCTCAATGGGACTGGCCCCTATTTTGGTAAGAGAAATATTTGATATTATAAGCGAACTAAATCAATTAGGAATTACCATTTTGTTGGTAGAACAAAATGCAAAAATGGCATTATCTATTGCTGATTATGCTTATGTTCTGGAAACAGGTAAAATAGTGCTTGAGGGCAAGGGAGAAGATCTTGCTGAAAGTGATGAAATACAAAAAGCCTATCTTGGCGGATAATATATAAAACCGGAGACTACCATGTTCTCCGGTTTTATATTTATAATTTTTTCAGAAGAGTATACAGGGTAGTCAGCACGGTCATTTCCCGGATCTTGTCTCTGCTCCCGCTAAGACGCAATTCCTGGTAATCTTCTTTTCCATTGATATAGTAACCGACATAGACAAGGCCAACCGGTTTTTCTGTATGATCACTGGAAGGACCGGCAATTCCCGTTGTGGATATTCCGATATCAGCATAATTTTGTAAGGCTATATTTTTTGCCATAAGCATGGCACATTCTTTACTGACAGCGCCATGCTTTTTTAAAAGTGTTTCAGGAATACCTAAAGAACGATTTTTTGATGCATTAGAATAGGCGATGATTCCTTCTTTAAACGTATTCGAGATCCCTGGAAGTCTTATTAATTTTGCCGATAGCAATCCACCGGTACAAGATTCAGCGATTGCAATTTTATACGAATGCTCGGTTAGTTTTTTCTGAACCACTTCTTCAAGACTGCAATCACCTTCGCTGAAAATGTGTTCACCTAATCGTTGATAAAGTTCTTTTTTTATGTGGTCAATTTCTACCTGTGCAATATTTTCTGATGTTCCTGATGCGGTTATGCGAAGTTTAACATAATGATCTTTAGCATAAGGAGCGACTGTAGGATTGTTTTTTTGTAAAAGATCTCTTATAAAATCGTTGACGGAAGACTCTCCTATACCAAAAATATTCAAGTAATTTGAAAAGAAGGTTTCTTCCTGCAGCGGACTAATTAATGGAAACACCTCATTTTCATACATAGGGATCATTTCTGATGGAGGTCCGGGTAAAATAATTAAATGTTTCCCCTCACTTTGCAAATAACATCCGATGGCAGATCCATTATGATTTTCAAGGATTTGGCTTTCATCAATGTAGTAGGCCTGTTTCTTATTTATATCAGGCATGGGCACATTTCTTTGCTGATACATTGCTTCAATCTTTTTAAGAGAATACGGATCAAGCACTAGGGACTTATTAAAAAATGTGGCACAAACTTCCTTTGTAATATCATCATCCGTAGGACCTAAACCTCCCGTTGTAATAACCATATCAGCGCGGCTATAGGCAATACGTAAAGCTTCTGTGATTCTTTTTTCATTGTCTCCGACAATGGTCTGATAATACAGAGCGAAACCTGACTCAGCCATTTTTTTAGATAGATACTGTCCGTTAGTATTAGTAATATCTCCTAAAAGAAGCTCGGTGCCGACAGCAATTAATTCTACTCTCATAATATGTCCTCCGGTTTTTATATTTTTGCGGTTCACAAACATTTACCTCTTGCGTATAATTAATAAACAGAGGTGATCAAAATTGGATATCTTATTGGAGAGAGAGCTTATAACAAAAGCTTGGTTTGATGACCGGGGTTTTATTATGATTAAAGGAATTCTGATTGATGACATGCATCATATTGAAGCAGTTATAGCTTTTGACTATGATCTGGAGAAAGTAGTTGCCATTGATGAAGTCAAATGGGTTAGGGCGCCTTATGCCCCTTGTTCTGATGTCGCACAGATCAGCAACAGGATTATCGGATTAGAAGTTAAAACGGGAGCGACGGCAATCATTAATCATGAATTAGGAGAAAGTGATGGCTGCATTCATTTGGCAGAAGTCGTGGTTCAGATTTTCAAATGTTTTTTTCAAGTGAAACATCGAGTGGAAGACCGAAAATTGCAAACAGAGGAAGAAAGAAAGTCCAGAAAATATCGGGTGTTAAGAAACAGCTGCTACGCTTATACAGATAAAGTGAAACTCAGTTCAAGTGGAATTCAAACTCCATCTGAATGTTAGTTGAACTAATCCATAATAAGTAGCGGTTAGTCATCGGATAAATTTTTTTAGATACTATTTTTAGTCCGGGAGGCTGATGAGGTGGAATACAACGAGGAATTACTAACGATAAGAGAGGCTACTGAGAAAGATTGTCCGCTTGTATTTGAATGGGCAAGAGAAGAAAAAGCTAAACAGATTTTTGTTGACCAGAAGGTGATGGATTTCGAACTGTATAAGATGTGGTATCTGGAAAAAATTCATAATAACAATTCTCTATTATATATCATGAATTTTGGAGAGCATCCTATTGGTTACATGCGCCTTGAGCGGTCCATTGATGATGCCTGGGTTCTCCATT
>SKKY01000041.1 GCA_007123515.1 Clostridia bacterium | reverse complement strand
TATTTTTTAGATTTTTTGTGAGATATTTTGAACTAGCTTTCCAAATGTACTCTAGATAGGTTCTGACTATCGAAAAATATGACTTATCATTCTTTGATTTTTTACTAAATCGATCTTATTCATTCTTACTTTTCAGCCTTTTAATGTCTGTATTTTTCAGGCCTGTAGCTTTGGCGATATCACTCTCCGACATCCCCATATTGATCATATTTTTTGCGGTCATTAACAAGGCTTCTTTTTTTCCTTTTTCCATACCCTTTTCTATGCCTTTTTGCATGCCTTCCTGCCGTAATTTTTCGGGCTATGGTCACAATATCCGCCCTCCTTTCCTAAGATACCTCACTGGCTATCTCTATCAGGTCGTCTACCAGCCATTCGTCTCCTACATTATAGCCTTTTATCTCCGTATCAGATGAACCACAGGCAACAAAATTTTGACTTCCTCCTCTTTGCTTTCATCTTTCCAGTATAAGACAAAATCCACAGTCGCTTTTCTAAAGACATAGCCATACTCTGTATATTTTTTAAATTCTTTGCTAAATTTCTCGGAAAATTTTACTGTTTTTTTACCTTCAGCCGTAAGCCAGACATCATCTGCAAGCTGCAAAGGATCCCCGCTTTTTATTGTCTCAATCTGTTTTTGTCTCAGGGCAAAAAATCCCAGGGCTACATCCCTGTGACTAAGCTGAACCACCATTTCCTCCGGTTCAGGATATAAATTATAGTCTTCAATTCTGACAAGTTCTTCAGCTTCTATTCCTGCAAATTCATTCCTGTTGGTAAACACTGTCAAATTCTTTTTTGCCCTTGTCATCGCCACATACAATATCCTTCTTCGCTCATCAGAAGTAAGGGCATAGTTTTCTAACAGCAAAAAGACATGATCAAACTCTTTTCCTTTCGCTTTATGGATGGTTGATACAAAAATCGTTTCGCCCAGCTCATTGTAAAAATCCTCAATTTTAGATTCTCCGATAAACACATCCAGATCGGAAATGTATTTTTCATTTTGGTGAATCTGTTCAAAATCCCTGATCAGATAGCTGCATATATCAAGCTTGGAACTTCCGCTGAATTTGTTTTTTAGTTCTCTTTTTGCCTGTTGCCATTCATCATTAGTTACAGACGATCCGGCAGCAATGTCCCGGAGTCTGTCAGTAAAAAACCGAAGTTCACTGATTTGTTGGAGGTTAAAATGTTCGTTTGACTGAACCAGTTTGGCATGAATGCCTCTTTTTAAAAGAAGCCCGGTAACCTGCAACGCTTCTTTGTTCGAGTTTGTCAGAATGCAGCTGCTTCCTTTTCTTTCTGTGTCGGCTACCTCATCCACAAAAGGAACGATAATGTGAGGGCTTCTGTAGTGATTGATCACAATTTCTCCGTTTGAGCCGGAAACAGCAATTGTATTATTTTTCTTAAGCCGGCCGGGAATTGTTTTGGCAAACTGATTGGTAAAATCAATCAGGTTTTTCTGACTTCTGAAGTTATCGAGAAGCTCATACGTTGCCGCCTTGTTATGATCAATAAAATATTTCATATACTTTGAACTCGATCCCCTGAACTCAAAAATGTTCTGATCATCATCACCAACAATGATCACACGTATATCATGATTGAATTCGATTAAGGCCTGCAGAAAATCAAAAATAGCCTGATCCATATCCTGCGCTTCATCGACCACCAGTACAGCCTTCGCTATTTTAGAGGCTTCCACCTCTCCGGCCTTTATTCTAGATACGGCCTCAGCAAAAAGCCCGTCTGTCTTATCTGTGCTTCCGACCATACCCAATATGTCGAAACAGTAGGAATGAAAGGTTTTGATCTCAATGTATCGTGTGGCATTGCCAATCAGAATCATCAGTCTCTTTTTAAATTCATTGACAGCGGCTCTTGAAAAAGTTAGCATCAATAATTGCTCATATTTAATGTCTTCTAGTAAAACCAGTGAAGCAAGTTTGTGGACTAAAAGCTTTGTTTTTCCGCTTCCCGGACCGGCAATCACTGCAATATTTTCCGATGTGTCATCAATCACCTGTCTTTGAACCTCTGACAATTCTCCAAAGAGCTGCCTCATCTTTGAAGGAGTCAGATTCTTGCTGATTTCTTTGACCCTGTCACCAAAGTATTTTCTAAGGAAAGAATCATAATTCAGATTAAAGTAATCATCAACAAACTGCAGAGCCTGCTCATAATCTTCCACCATTTTCCGGGCATATTCCCCGACAATATGAATTTGCTGAACTTTGTTCTTGTAGTAGTGATCAAGTGTCTGATAATCATCGACCCGGTATCTTTTTGCACTGTCTTTTTCTTTTCTTTCAATGGTCATCCGGTTATACAGAACCAGGAACCCCCCCTCGATCGTGATCGCACCAATTCTTGTTAAATAAAAGAGGGTCTCTTCCATATCCTGTCTCCGGATGTCTGTCGTAAACATTGTCTGTTGCCTTCCGAAGTCTTTGATCAGTCCAAGGATTGAAAATTCAATCAGAAATTCATTATTTTTATTCTTACTGACCTCCGGCATAGTAAAAAGACGATTCAGAACAAATTTTGCCATAGCATGGCGATCTGTCATTTTCTCCCTAAGATCTTCTTTGTCCTTTAAAAAAACAAACACTATATTTTCAGAATGCCCGCCTTTTCGGCGGTACTTACAATATCCACTGACTGACCAGAACCCTAAAAGTCTTTTGATCAGTTGCGGAGTCGAATAATTCAGGCCATGTTCTTTTGCTTTTTCATTGATGGCTTTTACATTATAGTCGCCTTCTTCTTCTCCCAGAAGCTCTAAAAGAAACAACTCCATCTCTCGATAGCGTTGTAAGACGTTTTTGGATTTTAGATGGCTTTCTTCTTTACCGATGTAGGCAGTCAGATCCATAAAATCAGCCAGAATGCCGGCTTCTTTCATTTCTCCGACAAGATGAATGACTTCTTCTTTAATAATCCCCAGCTGATCAGAGATATACTCAATTCTTTCTTCGGGATCATCTCCAATGGCTTCTTTTCTTCTTTTAGCCGAAATCAGCTTTTTAATGATCCGTCCGGCATTGGTTTTTTCCTGTTCACTCAGCCCTTGCAAATTGCTGATAACAGCTTCTGCTTCCTGATACGTGCTGCAAAGGATGCTGTTGGCATAGATCTTTGGAAGATTCTGACCGCGATTTAGATATCCGGATTGTTCCAGGGCTGAGACTGCGGTTCTGACCTTGGTTTCTAAATCGCCACTATCTTCTCCCCAGCCTCCGTTTCTGGCAATTTCAAGAGCCGATGATGACATATGGTCCCGATGTTTAGTCATCTTTTTAATGCCGCTCCAGATTTGCTGGATCTCTTTGAGATTGATTTTTGTCTGATTTAATAACAGGAAATGCTTATGAAGATCTTCCTCGTTATATAAAATGATACATTCTGCCTGAATCGTTTCATCTCTTCCGGCTCTTCCGGCTTCCTGTACATAATTTTCAAGGGAATCAGATATTTCAAAATGAATAACCAGCCCTACATCTTTTTTATCAACACCCATTCCAAACGCTGATGTCGCAACGATGATATCAATATCTCCGGCGATAAACAGGTTCTGGTTTTCTGTTTTTTCTTTCGGATCCATCTGTCCGTGGTAGGGCCGGGCATAAAAACCATCCTGCTGCAGTCTTTCAGCTACTTTTTCAGCTTTTTTTTTCTTGATACATAAATAATCGAAGGACAGTTTCTTGATTCAATCAGATTGCGCATCGCATTATATTTTTCTTCTTCGGACTCTTTTTCTATGACCTGATAGGTCAAATTGGTTCGTCCTGTTTTCGATTGAAACAGATCCAGTTCCAGATACAGGTTCTCCCTGAAATAGCTGAGGATATCGGCCACTACCTGTGGTTTTGCCGTAGCGGTAAAGCAGGAGACAGGAATCGGTTCGCTCAGGTTCTTTTTTTCCTGCAGGTTTCTTATAAAACCGGCAATATATAAGTAATCGACCCGGAAATCCTGTTCCCAGGAGGAAAAGCAGTGCGCTTCATCTATGACAAATCTGACAATATTGCGGCCGGATAAAAGATGTTCAATGGTTTTAGAACGCAGTGACTCCGGTGAAATATACAAAATAGAGGCTGAACCATCCGCTACTCTCTCAATGGATTTCGTTCTTTCAATTGGATCGAGCAAACCATTGATGGTGACTGCATCAGCGATCCCGATCTTTTCAAGGTTATCGACCTGATCTTTCATCAGAGACTGTAAGGGAGAAATGACGATCGTTAAGCCTCGCACAGAATCCCCGGCCATCAGCGCCGGAATCTGAAATGTCAGAGACTTTCCGCCTCCGGTAGGGAAAACAGCCAGCAATGAGCGATGGTCCAGAGCGGCTTTAACAGCATGCTCCTGTAAAGGCTCTCCGTTAAAGGTCCTATACGCCTCAAAGCCGAAATGTCTTTGCAATCCATACACCGGATCAAGCTGCTGGTCACAGTACGGACAGCCTTCAAGACAGGGATGATTGCGCAGTGTTTTCATCACATAGTCATACATTGGAAGGTTTCTGACAACCCAGGCAGGAGTCACAGAGAATTTGCTTCTTGTATTGATAATAGCTAAAGCATAGGAAAGCTCCATGGGATAATAAGCGATGATTTTTCCTATATCTTTTTTTGTGCAGATTCTGTCTGAAAAATATTCCCGGATCAGTGTTTCAGGATTTTTCACCAGAGATGAATAATCAAGGTAATCAAAGAACCCTGTAAACTCTTTTTGATTATATAAAAGGGCATAAAAAATATCCTGCATGACTGGCTCAAGCTTTTTAAAAGCCTGAGTTTCATCTTCAAAAAGCAGCATGGTTTTTTTAGAATCACTCACAGGATTATTGATCTCATCACTATTTAATTTTTCATCTTTCACCAAATGATGATAGGGTTTTTCAGGAAACAACAACGGAGACCAGTACAAGGTATCAATAATGCGATTATCTGCAATACCAAGACTGTCAAGAATATCTCTTATGTATCTGCAATCATGATGAATAACATTGTGACCACACAGATAATCGGAATCTTTAAGAAATGATGTGAAGTCTTTTTTTGAGGCTGCATGAAAATAGCTGTTGTTTTTTTTAACAGCTCCGATATCCAGGATCTGCAGGGATTCCGGTTGTATTTCCAGGTCAAAAAAAGTCACTGTTTTCATGTGGATCTCTTTTGAAAAATGAAGATTTTAATCAACTACATAGTCGTAAATATCTTTTCTAACCGGCGTTTGAAGTCTGTAATGAATCTCCACGGCCGTCTTGTTTGTGTTTTTCATCGTAAACTCTACAGGTTCACCATACGCTTCTATAAAACCAAGATAATAAAACTCTTTTGATATCTTATCATCCTTATTTTTTCTAACAAATAAGTGCATTTGAATTCCAAAATCGGGAGCATCAAAGGCCATTACCACATCCTCAGATTTCACATTTCTGCCTGACTTAGAAATAGCGATTAATTCGCTTTGAGATATAAAGCGATCTTCATAATTGATGGTTGCCGTTACATCATCGTCTTTATGGTAATTTATAAATACCGGATACGTATTTGTCTTTTTATCAAATTTATATCCTCCAATGTTCAGAGGTACTTCATTTTTCTCCCAATTCAATAATCGGCAAGCATCTTCATAGGTATACTTTTGGTATAGTTGGAAATTAGTATTTTGGTATCTTTGACTAAAATTTTCAATATACCTTTCAAGGCCAAAAGCTATTAGTTCTTGTAATGCTTGGGTAAATCTTGGATCTTTAAGCATTTCTGAAAAGTCATCTTCTGCAATGTAATCGCCTTTGCCATCATATTTTATAAAAATGCAATTGGCATATGTATTCTTACTCGAGCCTGCAGGAAACTGATTGGTCATTACATTAATAACTGATGTTTTTTCAATGTCAGTCAGTTCAATATCAAAAAAATCTAATAGTTGTTTTTTAAGCCTAGCAAATAATGATTTTTTATTCTCAATTATTAACTCGAGCAATAATAACTCATGGGGCCTTTTCCCTTCTGCCAATTTTTTTGACACAAATTCTAAAATTTCTTCTTGTTTACTGGAAAAACTCAATTGATACTCTTTTTCATATTTTTTCAAAAACCTATGGTAAGACCTTATTGATTTGTTATCAAAAAAGCGTAATGGATCAATAGAACCATATTTATCGTAATCTGATAATTTTGGAATTTTCCCAAGCATCATTTTTAAAGCGAAATAACTTTCTTTCAATGATTTTACATCATTAAAATTAGCTGTATCAATCGCAGTAAAAATCTTATTTCTAGCAATCTCGTCAAAGTTTACTGTAGAGGCTCCCGGGATGGTTCGATTACCCTCAATCACAAATCTTCGCAAATTATCTTTGTTATAACTCCGATCACCAGATAATGCAACAGGAATAAAAAAATTTTTCTCATAATTTCCTATAAAATCCAAGACCACCACAAACTCTTTTTCAGGAAAATTTCTAAGCCCTCTACCTAATTGCTGAACAAAAATAATGGCTGATTGTGTAGGCCGTAGCATGATCACTTGGTTAATCGCAGGTATATCTACACCCTCATTAAAGATATCAACTGTAAAAATATAATCGAGTTTGTTCTCTAATTCATTTTGCTCTAATCTTCCTATGGCTTTTTCCCGATCTTCATTGTTATCTTTGCCTGATAAAGCCACCGTATTATAGCCATACTGATTAAATTTATCCGATAATATTATGGCTTCTTCATTTCTGCTGCAAAAAATCAAACCTTTTACACGTGCTCCGGAATGTCCGTAGTTCTCTGCTTTTTCGATAATGTTTTTAACACGTTCATCGGCTTCAAGATGTCTAAATTCGGACTGATCATCAATAATTTCTCCATTGACAGTCATATCTGAAATCCCAAAATAGTGAAATGGACATACCATATTTTCTCTCATTGCATGTTGCAATCTAATTTCATAGGCCACATTATGATTAAACAACTTATATACATCATAGCCATCTGTTCTTTCTGGAGTCGCCGACATTCCTAAAAGAAACTTTGGACTAAAGTAATTTAATATTTTCTGATAGCTTGCTGCTCCAGAGCGATGCACCTCATCAATGACAATGTAATCAAATGTATCTGGTTCAAATGAATGAAGCACATCATCTTTAGATAGTGTTTGAATGGTTGAAAACAAGTACTCTGCATTCGTATCTTTTTGTCTGCCGCCTAAGACAGCCATGGGTACCTGTTCGCCGAGCACTTTTTTAAAGCTTCTCATTGCTTCTGTGGCAATAATTTCTCGGTGTACAACAAACAAGAATCTTTTAGGGTTCGTTGAACAAACATCAAAGGCAGAAAGATACGTTTTACCCGTACCCGTAGCAGAAATGACTAAAGCTTTGTTGTGGCCCTCTTCTCTTGTTTTAGCAAGTTCCTCTAATGCTCTTTTTTGCATGGCATTAGGAACGACCTTTCTTAGCTGGAGTATTTTTTCTTGTGCAACATTTTGAGTCGCTCTATTTATCTTATAGATCTTTTCATAGGTAGCGATCCAATCTTCATCAACAACTACAGACATTGATTTTAAGAAATCAAATTCTTTGAGTGATTGTTTGACAATCGACCCTTCCTCAGTTGAAGAGACTTTAATATTCCATTCCTGATTTACACATAGAGCTGATTGTGTCAAATTGCTACTACCAACAATTAAACTATATTCATCCTTATTTTTAAATATATATGCTTTTACGTGCATCTGGTATCGATCATCAGGTACGATTCTTAACTCGATATTTTTTAATTTCAATAGTTTTCTAAGTGCCGATGGCTCTGAAAAATTTTGATACTGAGAAGCGATAATGATTCCACGTATATTTTTCTTTTCTAACATTTCTAAAGAATTATATAACGCAGTTACGCCACTATTTGTGACAAAGGCCACCGAAAAGAAAAAAGAATCGCAACGCTTTAATTCATCACTAATAGAGGTTAGAACTTTCTCCCCTCTGTCAGCATCATTGATAATAAGCTTTGGATTCAACCATTCTGGTGCTTCATATATATCATCATTAATATA
>SKKY01000047.1 GCA_007123515.1 Clostridia bacterium | reverse complement strand
TTTTAATCCTTCTGATTATTCCGGCTTTCGGGGAGGTAACGGACAGCGTACGTACCAGTACAGCGATATGGGCTCTTCAGGCTTTAGTGACTTTTTTGAAGCCATGTTTGGCGGTGGACGTTCCGGAGGATTTGACTTCTCAGATTTCACAAGATCAACAGGCAGACAAAATGTCTACAGCACGTCTGATATCTTTAAAAGTAAGGGCGCCGACCGTCATGCAAAGGTGAAGGTCAGCGTGAAAGAAGCCTATCGCGGAGGACAAAAAACGATTACTTTAAGTGTTCTTGAGCCATTAGGAAATGGCAGAAGTGCAAAAAAGACAAAACGGTACCAGGTTAATATTCCGCCGGGCAGTCTTACCGGTACCAAATTGCGTCTAAAAAATATGGGAGAACCAGGAATTGGCGGTGGTCAGTCCGGTGATTTGATTATTGAACTGTCGGTTGCCGATGATTCCACGTATAGACTGCAGGGTAAAGACATTATCCGTGTGGTAGAAGTTCCTTTTTATGATGCGATACTCGGAACCGAAAAAAGTGTGGATGTGTTTGATAAAAATATAGAAATCAAAATTCCTCCCGGTACACAAAGTCATCAGAAGTTACGGATAAAAGACATGGGCATGCCTGTAAAAGAAGGAAGCGGAGATCTTTTTTTTGAAATAAAGGTCATTTTACCTAAAGAATTAACGAAAGAGCAACAAGAATATATTAAAAAAGCAAAAACAATATTTATCTAAAGGTGGTGAGGGATTTATGAATCTGAATAATTTTACACAGAAATCACAGGAGGCTTTTCAGGAAGCGCAGCATATCGCAGTCAGTCATAATCATCAGGAAATTGATGTTCCCCATTTACTTTCAGCTATGCTAACGCAGGAATCGGGCTTAACACCAAGAATTTTGGAAAAAATCGGGATTAATGCCGACAGCTTTTTGCTTTCTGTCCAAAAAGAGATTGATAAAAAACCTTCAGTGACCCTGTCCTCGACCGAGGAAGGAAAAATCTATGTATCGGCGGATATGCAGAAAGTATTAACAAAAGCTGAGGATGAAAAGAAAAGCCTGAAAGACGACTATATTTCCGTAGAGCATCTTTTGCTTGCGGTTATCGCTATTGGACAGAAAACGGGATTAAAACAATTGCTGGATACCTTTGTCTTAACAAGAGATAAGGTTCTTTCGAGTCTTGCCTCTATTAGAGGCAATCAGAGAGTGACCAGCGATAATCCGGAGGATACGTATGAATCTCTGGAAAAATATGCCTATAACCTGGTAGAGGCGGCTAAAAACAATAAGCTAGATCCGGTCATAGGTAGAGACAATGAGATTAGACACGTTATCCGGATTCTTTCACGGAAAACCAAAAACAATCCGGTCTTAATAGGCGAACCCGGTGTGGGTAAAACAGCCATCGCCGAAGGTCTTGCCCACAGGATTGTAAAAGGTGATGTGCCGGAAGGTTTGAAAAATAAGGACATTTATTCTCTCGATATGGGGGCACTGGTTGCCGGAGCCAAATTCAGAGGAGAATTTGAGGAAAGACTTAAAGCGGTTCTTAAAGAAGTGAAAAATGCAGAGGGAGCCATCATTTTATTTATTGATGAAATTCATACCATCGTTGGAGCCGGAAAAGCAGAGGGCTCAATGGATGCCGGAAATATGCTTAAACCGATGCTGGCAAGAGGCGAGCTACACTGTATTGGTGCGACAACGCTTGATGAATACCGTAAGTACATTGAAAAAGATGCCGCTTTAGAAAGAAGATTTCAGCCGGTTATGGTTGATGAGCCAACGGTAGAGGATACGATTTCAATTTTGCGCGGTTTAAAAGAACGATTCGAAGTATTTCATGGTGTAAAAATTCAGGATACCGCTCTGGTAAGTGCGACTGTATTTTCTCATCGCTACATTACCGATCGCTTCTTACCGGATAAAGCCATCGATTTGATAGATGAAGCCTGTGCCATGATCCGGACTGAAATCGATTCAATGCCTGCAGAACTTGATGATGTACACCGTAAAATCATGCAGCTTGAAATTGAAGAGGCCGCACTAAAAAAAGAAAAAGGCGAGAAAAGTAAAGAGCGCCTTGAAAAGATAAAAAAAGAATTGGCTGATTTAAAAGATAAATATGGGTCAATGAAAATGCAGTGGGAGAATGAGAAAGGCGCGATCAACAAGCTTCAGAAGTTAAAGGAAGAACTTGATGATCTGCATTATCAAATCCAGAAAGCTGAAAGAGAATATGATTTAAACAAAGCGGCAGAATTTAAATATGGTCAATTACCGGAATTAGAAAAGAAACTCGCTGCAGAAGAAGAAAAGATGAAAGCATCAAAATCAGAAAGATCGCTTTTAAGGGAAGAAGTAAGTGAAGAGGAAATTATGGAAATTATTTCCAGATGGACAGGAATTCCTCTGATGAAGCTGGCTGAAAGTGACAGAGAAAAGCTTCTTAAAATGGATGAAATCTTAAAAGAGCGAGTGATTGTCCAGGACGAGGCTGTCGGTCTGGTTACCGATTCTATTATCCGGGCCAGAGCCGGTATTAAAGATCCCGGCAGACCGATTGGCTCTTTTGTGTTTCTTGGTCCAACCGGCGTAGGGAAAACAGAGCTTGCCAAAACGCTTGCCGAGACACTCTTTGATTCAGAAGAAAACATCGTCAGAGTGGATATGAGTGAGTACATGGAAAAACACTCAGTATCGAGGCTGGTAGGGGCTCCTCCGGGGTATGTTGGTTATGAAGAGGGTGGCCAGCTAACAGAGGCTATCAGACGTAAACCCTATTCTGTGGTTCTTCTTGATGAAATTGAAAAAGCTCATAGTGATGTCTTTAATATCTTGCTTCAGGTTCTTGATGATGGCCGGATTACCGATTCTCAGGGTAGAATGGTTGATTTTAAAAATACAGTTATCATTATGACATCAAATCTTGGATCACAATTTCTCTTAGAGGGCATTAATGAGGACAGAACCTTTAAGCCCGGAGTTGAGGACCAGGTGCATCAGCAGTTGCGTGCGCATTTCCGGCCGGAGTTTATTAACCGGATCGATGATATTATTATCTTTAAGCCATTAACAAGACCAGAGATTGCAAAAATTGTAACGCTGATTCTTCATGAATTAAACAAAAGGCTTACCGACAGAAACATTGAAGTATCATTTACTGAACAGGCGATTCAATATGCCGCAGATCAGGGATATGACCCTGTGTTTGGAGCCAGGCCGTTAAAACGCTTTGTCCAGCACAGCATAGAAACCATGCTGGCCAGAAAGATTATTCAGGGCGAGATAATGGATGGCGATAAGGTACAAGTTGATGCAAAAGAACAGGGATTTACGATAGAGACAGCATAAGCAGATCAAAATTAAAAAAAGCTGCCGGTGGACAAAGTTTTTATGTTCACCGGCACTTAATTTTGATAGAATAAAGAATAAAAGTATTCTTTATGATTCGGTTATGCATATTGGGTGTCGAGGTGTTGTTATGGATGTGCTGGTGGCCCGTCAGCCTATTTTTGATAAAAAACTACAAGTTTTTGGATACGAACTGCTTTACAGAGGATTAATGGGAAAAGATGATAAGAGGTTTGATGGCGATCGCGCCACATCTGAGGTGATTATCAATTCTTTTCAGATCCTTGATATTGACAGTATATCCAGTAATAAGGTGGTTTTTATAAATTTTACAGAAAAACTGATTAAAGATAAGGTGCCTTCTTTTTTGTCGAATGAGAAAGTCATTGTCGAAATTCTTGAAGACATTCATTTTGACAGCCAGATGGTAGAGGCTTGTAAAGAACTAAAAGAAAAGGGATATGTATTGGCTCTTGATGATTTTATCTTTGAAGATCTACCCTCGTTTAATGCAGTCCTTCCTTTTATCGATATTATTAAGGTTGATATTTTACAGACGAATTTTTCTGATGTAAAGATCAGGATTATGAAGACGCTTTTAGGGAAAAAGAAAAAGTTTCTCGCCGAAAAAGTAGAAACCTATCAGCAGTATCAAAGTGCCTTAGAACTTGGTTTTGAGTATTTCCAGGGATATTTCTTCGAAAAGCCTTATGTAATCGTTGGAAAAGAAATAGAGTCGTACCAGATTACCTACTTGCAGATGATTGCCGAAATTCAAGCTTCCCAGAGTTTTGATAAGTTAGCCGACATCGTCAACCGTGATATCGGATTAAGCTACAAGCTGCTTAGATTGATTAACTCTCCATTTTATGGCCGGGGATGTAAAATAAAGTCAACAAAGGAAGCTCTGATCATGCTTGGATTACAGGAAGTGAAAAAATGGCTGATGCTGTTAATGCTTAGGGAATCAGCCAAAGAAAAGCCGGATGAATTAATGAGAATGTCTCTTGTTAGAGCAAAATTTGCCGAGAACATAAGTCCTTTGCTGCATATGGAAGGCAGGAAAGCTGAATTCTTCCTATTGGGTTTATTCTCGACACTCGATGCGATCTTAGATAAACCAATGGAGGAAATTGTTCAGTACATTCCCTTTGAGGATGATCTGTTAGCGGCTTATCAAAAAGACTCGGACTCCATCTTTTACAAGGTGGTTCAGATTATAAAATTGTATGAAAAAGGTCAGTGGGACAAAGCCGATCGTTGGCTCGAAGAAACTGCCTTGAGTCCGGATGATGTCAATGAAAGATTTTTCAACTCCATTATCTGGGCAGATCATATATTAGAAACGATTACCTGATAAACACTAAAAAGGTGATGCTATCAAAGCATCACCTTTTTTTTATTTATAGAGCGAAAGAATTTCATTCCAGTATTGTTTATGATCGCTGCTTTGTACTTTGGGAGGATTAGTTAAGGAGGCTTTTTCAAAGTATTCCGGCTTTTCTTTTTTATAGATAACCCCTAATGGGATCTGTTCATCCCATTCTTCCATTTTTTCTAATGCAGAGGCCTTACTGGAGAAATCGTAATTACTGTCAAGCTTGTAGGCCCGCTCCTTATACCAGCTGTAGGTATTGACTTTATTAAACACCACACAGGGCTGAAGGATATCGATATACGCAAAGCCCTTATAGGCAAACGCTTCAAGCATTAATTCTGTTAAATGAGCTGGTTCTCCCGAAAAACCCCGGGCAATAAAGCCACAATCCAGACTCATCGCCAGCTTTAACGGATTGATTGGTTCCATAATGGTTCCGGATGGCTGTATGCCGGAGGCCGTCCCCAGGGAACTAGTCGGAGAAGCCTGTCCTTTAGTCAAACCGTAGATCTGATTGTTGTGCACAAAATAATTCAGATCCAGGTTACGCCTGATTCCGTGGATAAAATGGTTTCCGCCTTCTCCGTAACCATCGCCGTCACCACCGTGTACAATAACAAGTTGTTCCGGATTTGAGATTTTTAGTCCTGAAGCCACCGGAAGAGCGCGCCCGTGAAGTCCGTTAAAACCATTGGTATTTACATAATGAGGTGTTTTACCGGATTGCCCAATGCCTGAGACGACGGATACGTCTGAAGGATTTTTACCGGATTTATCCAGAGCCGCTTTTAAAGCTTTAAGAATGCCAAAATTTCCACAACCTGGACACCACTGAATTTCGAAGTTATGATCAAAAACTGAACTCATGATAACACCTCCTTGATTTTTGCATAAATGGTTTCCGGACTCATCTGACGTCCGTCGTAGCCTAAAACCTTATCGGTTACAGAAATACCGGTTTCCTGTTTGACTAATTTAGCCAGCTGACCGGTATAATTATGTTCTACCGTGATCAAGTGCTGACTTTTCGCACAGAATTTTTTGAGATTTTTAACCGGCAGCGGCCAGAGATCACTAAAATGAAGTCCGAAAACGGAAAATCCGCCTTCGTTTAATCTTTCGATGGCTTCTTTAACTGCTCCATAGGAGGAGCCCCAGGAAAGGATCATCGTTCCTGCATAAGGGACACCAAGCAATTCTGGCTCAATCAGATCATCCTTTACCAATTCTTCTTTTTTCATTCTTTTATCCATCATGGCTGTACCGTAATAAGCACTTTCCGTATCATGACCTCTTTCATCATGCTCGTAGCTATCATGCAGAACCACCTGGTTATCATATTGACCGGGATAAATTCTTGGACTAATCCCATTTTCAGTCAGCTTGTAACGCTGATAAGTATAATCATCCATGTTGAGATCGTCTGCAAGATAAGACGAAACAATATACTCTTCAGGATCAAACTCTTTGATATTTTTCCTGGCATCTGCAAGAAACTGATCGGTCAGAATAAACACTGGAAGCTGATATTTATCAGCAAGTTCAAAAGCCCTGAGGCTGATTCTGAAACAATCGGCCTGATCTTTTGGAGCGAGCACAACCCTGGGGAATTCTCCCTGAGATGCTGTAAGAATAAAGCTTAAGTCGCCCTGGGCCGTTCTGGTGGCAAACCCGGTTGCCGGACCGGGACGCATAGCATTGATAATAACTAAGGGTGTTTCACTAATTCCTGAAAGACCGATTCCTTCTACCATCAGTGATAATCCCCCTCCGGAAGTGCCGGTCATCGATCTGACACCGGCAAAAGAGGAACCGATCGCCATGTTAATCGCCGCAATTTCATCTTCTGCCTGTTCAACGATGATCGGGTAGGTCTGAGCGTACTTCGCTAATTCATTCATTACTGAAGTGGATGGAGTCATCGGATAAGCACAATAGAACTTACACCCGGCCATAAAAGATCCGAAAGCAAGAGCCTGGTTTCCGTTTATAAAAATATGATCATCATGCTTTTGTTTTGGGCTGAGTGCTTCTTTAATTTGTCCGGCATCAAAGCCCTTTTGAGCCGCTTTTACATTAATATCGGCTAATTTTTCATTAAAGTTTTTATTGATGGTGTCTTTTAGAATCTGGATATCAAGTCCAAAATATTTCCATACATAGCCTGAGATGGCACTGGTGAATGCTTTTTCCGAACCGGAATCTTTGGCCATCGTTCGAAAGTCCTCGGAATATAAGTGGTTGCCATGTTCTTTTTCAAGGCTTTTATCAGCGACAAAAGGTATCGAAGATGACAGATCCTTGTTTATCGTTAAGGCCTCTTCATCTAATGCAATGCACAGGTCGAGGATATCACTGTGACTGTGGAGTTCATTTTCTGAGAAACGAATCTGAACAAAATTATTTCCGCCTCGTACCCTTGACATATAGTCTTTATTACTGAAGACATGATAGCCTGCTGCAAAAAGAGCGTCTTCAAAAATAACGGCTGCGGTATCAATCCCCTGACCGGCAGCTCCTGATATAAGAATATTCTTAATAATGGTCATTACCCCCCTGGTGGTAGATTATAAAAAAATAAGATACATAGTGTATTTATAACCATTTCACTATATAATAAAACATAGATTTTATTTTTATCGCAAAAATGCAGAAGGAGAAAGACTATGAAAAGAAAATGGATTGTTGCCACAGTTCTGTTATTGTTTGTATTGGCGTTTTCGACAGGCTGTATCGATGGGCAAGTGGATGTGAACATTAAAGGAGACGGCTCTGCAGAGATTACTTATGGGATGATCGTTGATAAGAGAACCTATGATCCGGAACTTTTTGAGGATTATTTGCAAAAACTTGAAGATTCCATGTTTGTTGTTGAAAAAAGAGACATGGGCGAAATTATTCTTGTTAATGCTAGTGTATATTTGCCAAGGTTCCGGACTGTTTTTGATCCGCTGATTGCCTATGATGAAGAAGTAAGCAGAATTCCGATTGATTTTGATAAAACATGGTTAAGAACAGAATATAGGTTTGATTTTGCGTATGATATGGAAAAAGCCAAGCAGTTTATCAAAGAAGAGTTAGATCTAGATGAAGTCTTTCTTGACGGGATGGCCTTTTCTGTAAGGCTGCCTAATTCAGGTGGCGAAAGTAACGCAGACAGCATTGAAGACGATGAAAAAACTTTTTTCTGGGCTCTTGATCTTGATGGAACAACGGATATTTTCTTAAAAACAAATACGATTAACCAGATCAATCTGGTCGTAACGATTGGTGTACCAATACTGGCCCTGGTCGCATACTTTAATGATCGAAGAAAGAAAAAAGCAAGAAAATAGGATGAAATGTAACTAAAGGGCAAAG
>SKKY01000158.1 GCA_007123515.1 Clostridia bacterium | reverse complement strand
TCTCTGGTTTTTGATCATAGATCTCCTGCAGGATATCGCGAACGGTTATCTTTTTATCTGGATGCTTTTTAGTTGTCATTACTTCCGATATCCTTAAGTTTTTCTGCCTGGTCATAGGTAATCAGAGCATCAACGACTTCGCTCATATCGCCAAGCATGATGTAGTCTAATTTATGCAGGGTCAGGCCGATTCTGTGGTCAGTCACGCGCCCCTGTGGATAGTTATAGGTTCTGATGCGCTCGCTTCTGTCTCCGGTTCCGACCTGGCTTTTACGGGTCGAAGCAATCTCATCGGCCGCTTCTTCCTGGGCCTGTTCAAGAATCCGAGCCCGAAGGACCTTCATCGCTTTGTCTTTGTTTTTATGCTGTGATTTTTCGTCCTGACAGGAGACAACGATACCTGTGGGTACGTGTGTCAGTCTGACGGCTGATTGCGTGGTGTTTACGGACTGTCCGCCCGGCCCTGATGAACAGAACACATCAACGCGGACATCGTTGGGATCGACTTTTACGTCGACTTCTTCGGCTTCCGGCAAGACGGCGACCGTGGCTGTGGAGGTATGAATGCGTCCCTGTGACTCGGTCTCGGGGACACGCTGTACGCGGTGAACGCCGCTTTCATACTTCAGGTAGCTATAGACTTTGTTACCGGAGATCAGGAAGCTGACCTCTTTGATGCCGTCTACGCCGGTGTAGCTGGTGTTGAGCACTTCTACTTTCCAACCCATGTTCTCGGCGTATTTAGAGTACATGCGGAACAAGTTGGCTGCAAAGAGGCTGGCCTCATCGCCACCGGCACCGGCACGGATTTCGATCACAACGTTTTTCTCATCAAACGGATCTTTCGGGAGCAGGAGAATGCGAAGTTCTTCTTCAAGAGCTTCTTTCTTTTCGGCAAGCTCTGCGATGTCCATTTCGACCATTTCCTTCATATCTTCATCTAGTTTTTCTTTAAGCATTTCTTTAGAATCAGCAAGGTGAGCGGCCACATCTTTATAGGTTCTGTAGGTATTGACCGTATCAGTCAAATCCGATTGGGCTTTTGCATATTTTTGCAACTCACTGTGATTGTTGATTACGTTAATATCACTCATCAGTTCATTTAATTCTTCGTACTTTTTTTCAATCGACTCTAGTCTGTCAAACATTTTTATTCCACCTTTATATTTTTTCCCTGAAAGAAAATTATATCACTTTTTCCAAACAAGGCAAGAGAGCGGTTGAAGCGGTGGGGACGCGTACCTCTGGTGTAACGAAAAGGGACACATCTCGTTAGAATATGTCCCCAACGGGTATACCGGAGGTACGCGTCCCCTTCAATTTGAAGTGAGCTAAATGGTGCATGGCTCTGGTTGCGGCTACGTACAGCAGTTTATGGTCTAGCTCTGTATCGAGATAGGGTTGATCGGTTTCTAAAATAAAGACGGTATCGAATTCCAGACCCTTGGCTACATAGGATGGCAGAATCACAATCCCGGCCTCATAAGCCTCTTCGTTGCCTGTTAAGCGTTCAGCGATGATGTCTTCTTTTTCTAGCGCCTCTTTTATTTTTTTGCATTCTGCTTCTGTTTTACAGATCAGGGCGATCGAGGGATCAATGTCTTCGCGTTGACGGATTTGTTCGGCCAATTCAGATAACAAACTTTTGGCATCATAAAATGTCTGGATTTCCGGCTCGGATCCATGACGAATCACGGGATTCGCTGGTATCAGTCCAGGAATATCGGCTTTTTTGATAATCTTATTGGCATAGTCCATGATCTCCACTGTTGTCCGGTAACTTTGAACGAGGGTCAGGTAGTCCGGTTGATCATCGACAAAGACCGTATCGGCCAGTACCTGCCAGTCGTTAATGCCCCGGTGGGCATGAATCCCCTGAGCCAGATCGCCTAAAATCGTAAAACGTTTGGTTCTTAAAAGCGTTTTTAGCACAAAAATCTCAAACATATTTAAGTCCTGGGCTTCATCAATAATGACATGGGAAATCTCGGTTTCTTTTTTCTGTCCGTACAGCCTGTGGTTTAACCAGGTAAGCGCGGCAAGGTCTTCATAGGCAAAAAGCTTTCGGCTCAACAGTTCTTTGGTATGCTCCGCAAAAAACGTTGCTCTTTGTTTATCAAGCGTTCCTGCGGCGTAGTGCATGATCTTGTCTGCATCAGTCAAAAGGTCAGAGTAGTAGTGCAAAAGATCCTTTTTAGGAAAGGTATCTAAAAATTTATTGATGGCTGCCGATGCTGGTTTTTTTAACCTGGCAATGGTTGCTTCTCTTTCTTCAATCATCGCAATCATATTCTGGCGTTTTTCTTCGCCGTCTTCCTCTTCGCGCCTGATTTTGTCTATCTTTTGATTGTAGTCCTTTATGGTTTGCTCGATAATATGGGGCTTTACCGACTTCAGTCTATTGCTGATGACTTTTTTGACGGCCTCTTTTCTTTTATACAGCGGCAGGAAGGCGTATTCTTTTGTAAAAAGGTGATCGATTTCCTGATGGCCGATCACCGGGTGCCCGTGGAAAAGGAAATCTTTTTTCGGCACAAATTCTTTCTCCAGGTCACTTATGTAGGCATCGAGAAGTCTTTTGTAATCGAGTGTGCCTTTAAAGCCGATCATTACAATTTCTTTGGCCATCTCCTGGTCAGCCATTGGTTCTTTGGTCGTTTCTTTTTCCTTTTCAATCTGTTTGATTAGTGATTGGTTCTTTCCGGTGACCTTGTAAGTCTGCCCGAGGATTTTGTAGATAAAATCCTCAAAGGTAGTCTGAAGAATCCGTTCCACGCCAAGATCGGGAAGTACGTCGGAAATGTAGTTTAAAAATAGCGAGTTGGGGGCAATGATCACATAGTTTTCCGGGCTGAATTTTTCTTCGTTTTGATAGATTAAGTAGGCAATCCGGTGCAGGGCAATGGTTGTTTTTCCGCTGCCGGCTACCCCCTGAATGATTAATGGCCTCTCACTATCAGCTCTGATAATTTTGTTCTGCTCGCTTTGAATCGTGGCGGCGATGTCTTTTAGGCGGCTTTCTGCGTGAGCAGAGACCGAGGCCTGGAGAAACGTATCGGTTGTGGTGATATCGATATCATAAAATTCGTTAAGCTCGCCTTCTTCGATCATAAACTGGCGCTTTAAAGACAGGTCGCCATGAATCTCACCTTGCGGACTTTGGTAAGAAACCTCGCCTAAGCGGCCTTCATAGTAGAGATTGGCAATCGGTGAGCGCCAGTCAATAATCACCGATTCGTGATTCTGCTGGTCCATAAGCGGCGCTTTTCCGATGTAGTATTCTTTTGTAAATTCAGATTCCTGATCGGTAAAATCAATCCGGCTAAAGTATGGCTTATTCTTCGTCCGGGACAATCGGATCATATTTTCTTTATCAATATCCATCAGCTTCGCTGTGGTTAAAATGGTAATATAGCTTTGCGAACTATCAAGGTAGTCAAGATCAATCATCGCCTGCTTCATATCCTGACGGTATTTATTCTCGTTTTCAATAATGTCCGAGAGAGTTTTTTTAATTTTCTTTTTCACTTTTTTCAGGTGTCTTTCTTCTTTATGAAACTCCTCGTGATATTTTTCAGACAATCGAACCCTTCCTTCCAAATAAAAATGAAAACCAATTGTACCACAAAAGAAGCTCACGTTGGAAGATTGAACGGGTGTGGTTGGGTGCGGTTGGGGACGTTTCCCTCTGGTATACCAGAGGGAAACGTCCCCAACGGTGTGACTTTTAGGGACACATCTGCTTGATTTTTTATGAGCTTCTTTTAGAAAATTTTAGGATTTTTTATTTCATTTGGCATAGTACTATTACAAGTGGAGAAAAAGAAAATTAGTAATAAAAATTTTTTAAAAAATTAAAAAAAATTACTTGATTATTGGTGCCGGAATCGTTTATAATATTTATTGTGAGTTATGAATTAATTCACAATAGCTTCTGTTTCTTACCATACATATGTAACATCTCTTGCTAATATGATCAGCTTTCAGACGCGCACAGTAGCGTCTTGTCTATTCTGTAAAAATTATTTTTTGGAGGTGGTGTTTTGGAGTAACTACGGTGAAAAGTTTGCAACACTGTGATTTTCTAAATCAAAAAAGTGGCGTAAGGCTTTTCTACCTGAAAGATGATCACATCAGTTTTTTATTGATAATTGTCTTTCCATAATAACAATATGTCCTACAATCTGTAATAGTATTTTTAGTAATCATTACTCTATTTATCAGTAGTACTAATCGCAGCAGCATTTGAAGAACCTTTGATAACAAGTATCTGGATTTTATTGTTGCAACATTGAACTATCATCGCAGCCTTTTTACAGCAGAAATCACAACAGAGATTGCAGCCAACTATCAAAATGGAAAGATGGTGATCGCTTGGATTCTCTTCATTACACATATAAACGGGGTTACTTGTTTCCGGCCGCGGAAGAACGTAACCCGCTTATTATCAATGATAACTTATCTCGCGAATTGTCGGATGATCTTCTTCTTTTAGAATTAGAATTGCTTCTTGAAAAGATCATAGAATTACGAGGTTCTTCTGCGAACTGTTTGCATTAAGCAATAAATCTTTTTGTATTTTACAGAATCTTTGCTGTGCTAATGCAAACGATATCTAAAAAGTACAGCAAGCAAGACGCTATTAATATTTGCTTCTCAAATAGACCCCATTTAAAATAAAATGCCCCTGTTATCCGATTACCTAACTTAAATTGCAGACAAATCCGGATAACAGGCGACATTTTATTTTTTTTAGGATTTTTTCTTTTTTGCCGCCTAGTATAACGTAAGCGATAACAAAAAGCAGACATCATTCTGTCTTTTTGAATTATCGTTAATCATGGAGAAGATGGTGGTTTTTTTGCCCAGAACAAAAAGAAAAATCAGCCCGACCGGCTACTATCATATTATGATCAGGGGTATTAATAAAGAAGCTATTTTCAGGTGCTCTAAGGATAAATCTTTTGTTTATCACTTGTTCACAGAGAATTTTTCTGCGAATGAGATTGGGCTTACTGCCTATTGCATCATGAATAATCATATCCATTTTCTGCTTCAGGGAGATTTGGCTAATATTTCCGATAGCTTCCGAAAGATTAACTTGCGTTATGCCATCCGATACAATGCTGTTTATCAGCGGGTCGGTCATGTTTTTCAGAATCGGTATAAAAGTGAGGTCATTGATACTTCCTCTTATCTGCTTACTGCTTTGCGATACATACATAATAATCCTGTCAAAGCCGGTTATGTCTTATCACCAAAAGACTATGCCTGGAGCAGTTACCGGCATTTTATTGAGGAACCCGGCGCAGCCTCAAAGAAGAAAAAAGTAGCGATTTCAAAAAAAGAAAAAGAGGCGATCATGCAGATCTTTGATCACGATCCCCTGGCTTTCCGTCTCTTTCACAAGGAAGAAGATTTTTGTATCCACCTTGATACCCCCGAGGATGTGGAAAGAATCCAAAAAAAACAGTCCGATATTCTTATTAATCAGTACCTTGTCCAACATAATGTTAGCTCGATTGCTCAGATCCCTAAAAACTCTAAGGATATGGCTTGCCTGATTATTTTGTTGTTTGAGAAAATGAATCTCTCTACTTGCAAGATCGTTTCGTTGCTTAATGTGCAAAGATCTTTTGTCACTTATGTGAAAAAACACGGTATTTCTGAAAATGCTTAAGAAAAAATATGGCTCCTCCCGTTTGGATGACACATCATGTCATCCAATTGGAAGGAGCCTTTTATTGACCATTTATTACCTGATGAAAAATTCAGCAACGATATTGATATTGAAATCTACTTCTCCCGGAATGATCGGTGTTTCCTGCGCCTCTTCAGTACCCATACCCCGCATCATGTCGGCTGATTGTAACATTGGGTAGCTATGTTCTTTTACTACCTCAATCCTCTTAATACCAGCGACTTCTTGGTCAAGAGCCCGGAGGGTGATTTCGGCCTGTGATCTGGCATCCTGAACCGCTGAATCAAGCGCATCTTCAAGTAAGTTTTCTTTGGCTTCATCAGAGAGCATAAAATTAAGTCCGCCCACTCTTTCCGCGCCGGCAGCTACACTTCTGTCGATGATAGCGCTAATAAGATCTAGCTGTTTTGTTTCAACTTGAAGGTAGTTTTCGGCTCGATAGCCAAGTTGAACTTCTCTTCCGTCATCCCAGCGGGTTCTTGGAAAGAAGTTTGCACCTGTTGTTTGAATCTCTTCTTCAGTAAGTCCGATCTCTTTTAGCTCGTCAATCACAGCCTGCACTTTTTGAGCGTTCTCCTCTTGTGCTGTGGCATCTTCTGTTTCCGTAGCTATGGTTATCGAAATTTGCACCTCATCAGGAGTTGTTTTTACCTGACCCGCTCCCTGAACGGCTATATAAGGTGTTTCCGCCTGCGGTGTTACGTTTTGGCAGCCTGTACCGAGTACAAGGACTGCAGCAAGCAATCCGACCAACACCATCGCTATGTTCCTGCTTTTCATAAGACATTCCTCCTTCATTTTATGTGCTTTTTCTGTCTGTCTATATAGACGATTATCTTTTACAATTGTTCCCGAATTTCTGCCAGAGGTGTCCCTAACAGGTATACCAAAGGGGACGTTTCCCTCCGGCTGTCTGTCTTGGGCGTTTCCCAAAAGCCTTCCGGAGGGAAACGTCCCCCGCCCTTGAATCCTTATTTATCAAATTTCTTTCTTAATTTTTTTCTGGCACTCTGGATGCAGTTATCAACCATCTTAGCAGAAATATCAAGCTCTTTGGCAATCGTATCATAATCATACCCCTGAATCCGAAGATCAAAAATTTTAGCGGTCATTTCTGAGCAACTTTTGTTGATGACTTTAAAATATTCATCGATGGTTTCCTGGAAAATATAGAGATCTTCCGGGGAAGAAAAGTAGGCTTCCGGTTTTTTGCTTTTTTCGGTGTCTCTGCATGTTTCAAGATGTTTTCTGTTTTCAATGGCCTCTGTCAAAACTGAGTTTTTCAGCGAGTTGGAGGTTCTTATTTTTGAGCTAAGTCTTCTGGTAATACAGATAAAACTAAAACTGTCCATATCAATGCTCTCATCGTTGTTTTCATAGGCCATAACGGCCTGATGGAAGGCTATATGAGCCTCTTGTATCAGGTCATCATAATCACCATCTTTTAGGTAAAATCGCCTGACAATGCTGTAAATATACCTTTGAAATATCTTTAGTAATTTTTCAAAAGCATACTCGTCTCCCTTTTGCGCCCGTCGGATTAGTTCATACAGTTCTTGGTTATCTGGTGTGTTTTTTAGGTTGTCCATTGCGTCATCTCCTTTTGTGAATATTATTATTAGGGCTTATGTTATTACTATATAACAGCTTTTTATCCTCTGTCAATTTATTTTATATGATTTGAAAAATTTTATCTGAAAGTGTTTTTTTTAGATGTGTCCCCAAATGGTATACCAGAGGTACGCGTCCCCGAAAAAAAGCCTGCCGGTTGTTTTGCCGGCAGGCTTGGTTGTTGGTTGATTTGGTTTTTATTCGAATAACCATTTTGATGGAAGGTAGTCGTATTCTAGGATTTCTGCTTTGTCGAAGTATACGGCTAGTTCTGTTTCTGCGCTTTCTACGCTGTCGGATCCGTGGATGATGTTACGGCCGATGTCTTGTCCGAAGTCGCCTCTGATGGTTCCTGGTGCTGCATCGGCTGGGTTTGTGGCTCCGAGCATTTTTCTGGCTTCGGCTACGACATTTTTACCTTCGAAGCACATGGCTACGACTGGTGCTGATGTGATGTAGGCGATCAGGCCCGGGAAAAATGGTCTTTCTTTATGCTCTGCGTAGTGCTGTCCGGCTAATTCTTCAGATACCTGAATTAACTTTAGCCCTCTCATTTTAAATCCTTTTGCTTCGAATCTTTTGATAACTTCTCCTACCAAACCTCTTTGAACGCCGTCTGGTTTTACCATTATAAATGTTTTTTCCATTGTAGATTCTACCTCCATGTTTATTGATTATTTTTTATTTTCATCTTCTTCTGTTGAATCAGAATCGGACTCTTCTGTTTTTTGAGTTGCCGGAGCATCTTCTGCTATCGGCTCTTCTTTTTCTGCCTCTTCTTTTGTGTCTTCAGTACTTTCTGCACCTTCTTTGTCGTCTTTGTC
>SKKY01000127.1 GCA_007123515.1 Clostridia bacterium | reverse complement strand
GGATGGTCCTATATCCTAGTGGCATCACTAGCCGGTGTTGCACTATATCTGCTGATTATATTGGTAGAACGCGATGCCATTAAATGGCACGCTTCACAAAGATAGATAAAATAAAAAAACAGGGGTGAATTTGTATGAAAAAAGGTTTTTCTTTGCTTATGGTTATTGTCATGGTTATGCTGGTGTTTTTAGCAGGTTGTGGTGGAGGATCTGATCCTGCAACTGCTGAAGAACCGGCAGGACTTGAGAAAATGACGGTTCAGATGAAATGGCTTCCTCAGGCACAATTTATGGGATATTACGTAGCTCAGGCTAAAGGGTATTACGAAGAAGAAGGAATCGATATTGAACTGCTTCCGGGCGGTAGTGATATTATCCCTGAACAAATGGTATTTAATGGTGTAGCAGACGTTGGAGTGACTTGGGTATCAAGCTTATTGAAGTACCAGGAACAAGGATGGGATCTTAAACATGTATCTCAGACTTTCCAAAACAGCGGAATGTTGCTTGTTGCTAAAGCCGAATCAGGGATTCAGACACCTGCTGATTTAGCCGGAAAAGATATCGGTTCATGGTTTGGCGGTAATGAATATGAACTCCTGGCATTACTTGAGACATATGGTTTAGATAGAAATACAGATGTGAATTTAGTTCAACAGGATTTCACAATGAATCAGATCATAGAAGACAGAATCGATGTAGCATCAGCTATGGTTTACAATGAATTAGGACTCCTTGTTTCAGAAGGATTCCCTCTTGAAGAATTAACTGTTATCGATTTTAACGATGAAGGCGTCGCTATGATGCAGGACTGTATGTTTGTCAGTCAGGAATGGATTGAGGACAACGAAGACTTATTTGTTCGTTTCCTGAGAGCCTCCCTAAAGGGTTGGGCGGATGCAGTAGAAGATCCTGAAGGTGCAGCACAAATTGTTTATGATGTTGACGGCAGTGTATCAATTGATCATCAGACCTATATGGCTCAGGAAGTTGCTAAATTGACTATTCCTGAAGGCTTTGACCCTGCGATGATCGGATACACAGATATGGATGCTATTCAGCAGACTGCGGATATTGCATTTAGATTTGGACTGTTAGATGAAGAAGCAAGCATTACAGAATCCACATTTACGAATCAATATTGGGAAGAGGCAATGAAGTAAATAGTTGTAAATTCAACAGAATAACAGACAAAGGTGTCGGAAATCAGAGGGTTGTCCCTCTGATTGAAGGCACTCTTTTTTTGAGAGGAGATCTATTATGAAAACATTTGATTTGCTTATAAAAGGAGGCACGATTGTTACTGCTGAAGAAAGTTATGTTGCTGACATTGGCGTTTCAAAAGGAAAGATAGCAATGATTGGACTTGATCTTGGTGATCAGGCTTCGGAAGTGGTTTATGCAGAAGGAAAATATGTATTACCGGGAGCGATCGATGTTCATACACATTTAGAAATGCCTTTTGGAGGCACTGTTTCTGCAGATGATTTTTACACAGGTACTGTTGCGGCAGCTTGTGGCGGAACGACATCAATTATTGATTTTGCCGTTCAGGGGCAGGGTGCTACATTAATGGACACAATTGATACGTGGAAGAAAAAAGCAGAAGACAAGGCCGTAATTGATTACGGGTTTCATATAGCGATTACCGATATGAATGATGATGTGGTTAATGAAATGGAAACCGCAGTTAATGAAGGATTTACCAGCTTTAAACTATTTATGACTTATGATGGAATGCGTGTAGATGATCAGGTGATGTTACAGGCTCTTACAAAAGCTAAAGAAATTGGCGCTCTGATTCAGGTTCATGCAGAAAATTACTACATGATTAAAATGTTAACGGAAGAATTCATAGCACAAGGAAAAACCGATCCCGTATACCATGCTTATAGCAGGCCTCCTTTTTCAGAGGCAGAAGCTGTTAGCCGGGCGGTGTATTTGGCCATGCAGGCAGAAGCACCCTTATATATAGTTCACTTAAGTAGTGCTGCCGGTCTGGAACCGATTAAAAAAGCCAGAGAACTTGGATATCCGGTGATGGCAGAAACCTGCCCGCAATATTTGGTGCTGGATGAGGAATATTATTTAGAAAAAGATTTTGGTGGCTCAAAATATGTTATGAGCCCACCGTTACGACATAAAGAGAACCAAAAACCATTATGGAAGGGTTTGTATGATGGGAACATTCAGGTAGTCGCTACCGATCACTGTCCATTTAATTTTAAAGGACAAAAAGAGCTTGGCCGTGGAGATTTTACAAAAATCCCTAATGGAGCTCCGGGAGTTGAAGCGAGAATGATGGTATTACAGGGTCAAGGTGTAGAAGCTGATAAAATCAGCCTGCAAAAAATGGTTGAGGTAACTTCAACAAATCCTGCAAAAATATTTGGAATGTATCCTAAAAAAGGAACCATCGTTGCTGGATCAGATGCTGATTTGGTCATCTGGGATCCTGAATCATCCGGAGTGCTTTCAAAAGAGATGCTTCACGAAAATGTTGATTATACTCCATTTGAAGGATTTACGTATACCGCCAAGCCCGTTATGACATTTTCAAACGGAAAAATAATCGTTAAAAATAGTGAATTTATTGGAGAAAAAGGATCCGGAACAATGCTTAAGAGAAAACCAATTACAGTCTTATAAGAAGAGGAAGTGAAAAAATGGATAAAAAAGCCGCTGAAAAAGCAAAGTTAGCCTATGATCTTGACCGGGAATATGTAATGCACTCCTGGTCGGTGCAAAGTGCATTAAAACCACCAGTTATTACCAGAGGAGAAGGCATATATTTCTGGGATGAAAAGGATAAGAAATATATGGATCTTGCCTCACAGTTAGTCAATTTAAATATTGGTTTTAACCATCCTAAAGTTGTCAATGCGATTAAAGAACAGGCTGATGAATTATGTTATGTGGCACCTTCATTTGCTAATTATTCAAGAAGTCTTTTAGCCAAAATGATTGTTGATATTACTCCGGAAAACATCAGGAAATGCTTTTTTACTGTAGGTGGAGCTGATGCAAATGAAAATGCAGTAAAAATAGCTCGTGCGTATACCGGAAAATTTAAAATTATTTCAAGATACCGTTCGTATCACGGAGCTACGTACGGTGCCATCACACTCACGGGTGATCCGAGAAGACCACCTGTTGAACCTGGAATCCCGGGCGTCCTTAAAGCTTTTGATCCTTATTGTTATCGCTGTTCTTTTGGTAAAACGTACCCTGATTGCAACATTGAATGCGCAGAGCATATTCGGGAAATGATTATGTATGAATGTCCGGAAACGGTTGCAGCTATTATCATTGAACCTGTAACAGGCAGTAACGGAGTATTTATTCCTCCAAAGGAATACTTCGAAAGGTTAAGAAGTATTTGTGATGATAATAATGTGTTACTAATCGCCGATGAGGTGATGACTGGTTTTGGCAGAACCGGTGAGTGGTTTGGTATCGATCTGTTTGATGTGCAAGCCGATATTATTACTATGGCTAAAGGGGTTAATTCAGGGTATATTCCCTTAGGTGTTGTAGCTGTTTCAGAGGAGATTGGTACGTTCTTTGATGATAAGTTCTTGTATTGCGGTTTAACTTATAGTGGTCATCCGTTAGCCTGCGCAGCTGCAATAGCAAATATAGAAGCCTATCAGGAAGAAAACCTGATTGAGAAAGCAAAACAATTAGGCAGCGTTTTAGATGAAGAAATGAAAAAAATAAAAGAAAATCATCCTTCGGTCGGTGATATAAGAAGTGTAGGTCTATTTGGGTGCATAGAGATGGTTAAAGACCGAGAGACAAAAGAACCACTAGTACCCTGGAACGGAGCTCCCGGAGTTATGGCGGAGTTAAAAAGTATGTTATGGGAAAAAGGACTATACCTTTATATTCGCTGGAACTATGTATTTATTGCTCCTCCGCTAGTTATCACAGAAGAAGAATTGCGTGAGGCGATGGCGGTTATTGATGAATCTTTATCGATCTGTGACAAAGTATTGGAGGAATGATCTATGACAATTTTTAATTTTCACACACCAAAAAAAATAATATATGGCCAAGGCTCTGTGCTCGCAACTGGAGCACAGGCTAAAGCATATGGGAAAAAAGCGTTGATTGTTACCGGAAGATCTTCGACTAAAAAGAGCGGGGCGCTCGATGCTCTTGTTCAAAGCCTGTCTGAGAGTCAAGTTGAGTCCGTTATTTTTGATCAGGTTGAGTCGGATCCAAGTGTGATTACGGTAGAAAAAGGTGCAGCTCTTTGTCATGAGATTCAGCCTGATATGATTATTGGCATTGGTGGCGGCAGTCCGCTTGACGCTGCTAAGGTTATTAATCTCTTATATAAAAATGGCGGTCGTGTTGATGAATATCTGCAGGAAAAAGCAATCACTCCTTTGTTGCCCTTTCTTGCAATACCTACAACTGCAGGAACAGGCAGCGAAGTTACAAAGTTTTCAGTAATTACTGATACAGAAACTAAGATTAAAATGGTTATCCCCGGAGTGTACATGATTCCTGATATAGCTATTTTAGATCCTGAAATTACGGTAACGATGCCACCTGATGTTACTGCTGCAACGGCCCTTGATGCACTAACACATGCCATTGAGGCCTATACTTCAAAGTTAAAGCAGCCGTTATCTGATGGATTTGCACTGAGTGCAATTTCTAAAATCAGTCAATCACTTTTGTCTGCTGTCAGGGAACCAGAGAATCTTGAAGCCAGAGAGCAGCTGCTGATCGGACAAATGGAAGCTGGATTAGCCTTTTCTAATGCTTCAGTCGGACTGGTTCATTCCATGTCAAGGCCATTAGGAGCACACTTCGGAGTTCCGCATGGTCTGGCAAATGCGTTACTTTTACCTCATGTAATGTCCTATAATCTTGATCATGCAATTGAACGTTACGCAGAAGTTGCCGAAGCTTTAGGGAAAAAAACTGAAGGAATGACGAGTGAACAAGCCGCAAAAGAGGCTGTTAATCATGTTGAAAATTTGTTCCTTCATACCGGACTGCCGGTTTGTTTGAAAGATATTGGTATTAAAGAAGATAAGATTCCTGTGATGGCTAAAGATGCGCTGGAAAGCGGGAGTACTAATAATAATCCCAAAATGCCATCACTAGATGACATTATTGCGATCTACAATAAAGCGATGGAGCTTTAGAAAGGGGGGCTAATTATGGATTTGCGAGTCAATATGTGCGGTATGGAATTTATCAATCCGTTTATTCTTGCCTCTGCACCCCCAACGGCTCGGGGAGATATGATTAAAAGAGCTTTTCATATGGGATGGAGTGGAGCCGTATTAAAAACGATAAAGCCTGATGAATTAGATATTACGGATGTCACGCCGAGGTATGCTTTTACCAAATCAAATAAAGGCGAATTTATGGGAATGCAGAACATTGAGCTGGTTACTAAAAAACCAGTCAGCTATTGGATTCAGCAAATTAAAGAACTAAAAGAAGAGTTCCCTGAACATCAGGTGATTCCGTCAATTATGGCTGGTGTAGAAAAGAGTCAATGGCAAATTTTATCACGGCAGATGGAAAAAGCCGGAGCCGATGCCTTGGAACTGAATTTCTCATGTCCCCACGGGATGCCTGAACATGGTATAGGATCAGCAATCGGTCAGGATAAAGATATTTCAAAAAACATAACAATGTGGGTTAAAGAGGCTGTATCGATTCCTGTGATCGTAAAATTATCTCCTAATGTGACAGATATTACTCACATCACATCAGGTGTTATTGAGGCAGAAGCTGATGCTGTAGCAGCTATTAATACCGTTCAATCTCTGATCGGAATTGACCTTAATGATTTTACACCAAAACCGGATGTTTTTGGTTATTCAACTTATGGTGGATATTCCGGAAGAGCGGTAAAGCCGATTGGGCTTCGCTGTGTGGCTCAGGTAGCGAATTATTGCGACATTCCGATATCCGGAATGGGCGGAATCAGTACATGGGAAGATGCTGTTGAATATTTGTTGGTTGGTTCTAGTACATTGCAAATATGTACAGAAGTTATGTTAAACGGTTATGGCATAATCGATGGTTTACAAAACGGATTGAAAAATTATCTGACAGAAAAAAATCTTGGTATAGAAGAGATAATTGGAAAAGCTCTTCCGAAACTGACTTCTCATGAAAGTTTGCGAAGAGATAAGATGACAGCAAAAGTTGAGGGCAATTGTATCAGATGTGGGAAATGTATTTTAGTCTGTCAGGATTCGGCAGACTCAGCCGTTTTTTATAACGGTTCAGGCATTGCTGAAGTAGACCCTAAGCTTTGTAATGGTTGTTCATTATGTACGCATATTTGTCCAACTAATGCCATTGCTATGGGATGCTATAAATAAAGTGAAACGTAATTCAGAGGAGGAATTAATATGAGCAAAATAGTTAGATGTGCGTTATCTCAGACTCATCATGATGTAGATGGAAATGAACCGGTTGAAAAACATTACCAATCAGCCATTGATAAACATTTGAAATTAATTGAAGAAGCTGCTGAAAAAGGTGTTAAAATTTTATGTTTCCAGGAAATTTTTACCGGACCGTATTTTTGTTCAGAGCAAAACCCTAAATGGTATGCTTTAGCTGAAAAAGTACCTGGTGGTCCGACAATCACCCTAATGCAGGAACAAGCCAAAAAATATAAAATGGTTTTAGTGGTTCCGATCTACGAGGAAGCAATTACCGGTGTCTATTTTAATACAGCCGCTGTTATAGATGCGGATGGTACCTACCTTGGGAAATACCGTAAAACACACATTCCGCAGGTAGCAGTAAAAGACGGTTATGGTTTTTGGGAAAAATTTTACTTTAAGCCTGGTATTAATGAGCCGGATTGGCCTGTTTTTGAAACAGCCTATGCAAAAATAGGGATCTTCATCTGTTATGACAGACATTTCCCGGAATGTGCAAGAATGCTCGGATTGCGGGGAGCTGAAATATTATTTAATCCTTCCGCTACGGTAGCTGGCACCTCTGAATATTTATGGAAGTTAGAACAACCGGCTCAGGCCGTCGCTAATGGCTTGTTTATCGGGGCTAATAACCGCATCGGTTTTGAGTCACCCTGGAATATGGGAGAATTTTACGGGCAAAGCTATTTTGTTGACCCGTATGGAAAATTCACAGCCGAAGGAGCCAGAGATGAAGAGGGGCTTGTAATTGGAGATCTCGATCTTGATTTAATTAAAGAAGTTAGAGACAAATGGCAGTTTTACAGAGACCGCAGACCATCGCAATATACAGTTGATGATGTTGAGTAAACAAATTATTAAAAAGCTATGGAAGAGATTTTCTTTCATAGCTTTTTTCATGCAGAAATAGTTAATAACAACTAATTTCATGGTATTATAGTAGTAGCTTATGCTAAAAGAAGCTTTTAATTTATGTAAGGGGGCAATATGGTGAAAGTTAAAAACTATATGGAATATGCAGTAGAGGATGTATTAAATAATCTGCTTAACAGAGAAGTAAAGGCCGAATTTACAGAAAAAGATCTTGCTGATATTAAAGCGATTACATTAAATTCGCTTCCTCCGCAATATACCGTTTCTGAAAAAGGAAATGTGTTTGTAAAAGTAAAAGAGCAATTAATTGTCCAGTTTAAAGCAGACGTCATACGTGAGCTTTTAAAAGCGATGGATATTGTCTCAAAAAATCCGAGAGCCTGAGGATAGTAAGACACAGAAGTAAAAATAAGATGTAGAAAGGTTTGATTATGACAACTATAAAAGAGACAATTCAGGAAGTCGTTTATGCGGTTATGCCGGTAACGGCTGTGGTTTTTATTCTTCAATTTACACTAATAAAGTTACCTTTAGAAGATTTTTTATATTTTGTAGCTGGTATTATTTTTGTGACAATTGGTCTGATTTTGTTTTTATTAGGCGTACATATTGGTCTTTTGCCTGTTGGTGAGCTAATAGGTTCAGCGCTTCCGAAAACCGGAAAAGCCTGGATGGTTATTTTCTTTGGTTTTTTGCTGGGTTTCGTTGTCACGGTTGCAGAGCCTGATGTCCGGGTTCTTGCTACTCAAGTCGATGTAGTATCAGGTGGAGAAGTAACGAAAAATGTTCTGATTTATTCAGTAGCCCTTGGTGTGGCAATCTTTGTAGCCCTTGCTATGGTTCGGATTATTTACGATATTCCGATCGT
>SKKY01000118.1 GCA_007123515.1 Clostridia bacterium | reverse complement strand
TTACAGAAAGTCTAAGCTTTCCACTCTCTTTATCGCGCATTGCCTGTTTCATATCATTTATAAGTTTTTCTTGCAACGACACTTTAATCACCTTAATTCTTTTTCTTTTTTTTCCTAGCTGCTTCTTTGAGTTTACGCTTCACACTAGGTTTTTCATAGTGTTGTCTTTTGCGCCACTCTGATAAGACTCCGGACTTTTGGCAATTTCTTTTAAATCTTTTCAAAGCACTATCAAGAGTTTCATTTTTTCCTACTACTACTTCAGACATTACATTCCCTCCCCTCGAGTGCTAAAGGTACTTAAAGCTTGTTCCATTATACAAAATATTTTCGTTTCTTACAAGTCTGGTTATTTTTACTTAACCCGGAGGCCACTTCATACTTCTTCCGCCAAGCAGGTGGAAATGAAGGTGCCCCACTGTTTGCCCGCCATCGTTCCCTATATTGGTCACAACCCGATAACCGTTCTCTTCTATTCCCTGCTCTTTTGCAATATTTGCAGCAGCATAGAGGATACCTGCCATCAATTCTTTGTTTTCTTCGGCAATGAGGGCCAGAGACTGAATATGCTTTTTAGGAATAATCAGAATATGCACCGGAGCCTCCGGATGGATATCATGAAAAGCCACGACTTGATCATCTTCATAAACAATCGAACTAGGAATCTTTTTTTCTGCGATACTGCAAAAAACACAATCCATAATTTCACCTCCCGTTCGTTACTGTTACATGTATTTTATCTTTTTTGATAAAAAAATGACAGTGTCTTTACAAAATTTTTCCAATCAGCATCTCATTTTCTATTTTTTCCGGCAGCACCGTCCGGTACTCATTTTTTGCAACCGGTTCATAAACCATCACTTTAAGATACTTGGAGGTATGGCCTTCGGCTTTCTCCGCATGTTCCTGTTCAAAAAGAACCTGCACAGGATGGTTAATAAACAATTCCATATAGCTGTGCTTCATCTGGCGTGCCAACTCGATCAATTCTGCACTGCGCTTTTCTTTTTCCTGCTTAGGCACCTGATGCTTATACGTGCTTGCCGGTGTATTGTCTCTTGGTGAATACGCAAATACATGAACATCGCTAAAGTTCATCTCTTTTGCAAATGCCAGTGTATGCCGGGCATGACTTTCCTCTTCAAAAGGAAAGCCGACCATAATATCAGTCGTAATAGCTATATCGGGCATATAGCTTCTGGCCATGGTCATTACCTTTCGATAAAAATCCGTATCATACGGACGATTCATTTTTTTTAAAATCATGTCATCACCGCTTTGCAGCGGAATATGGAGATGATCACATATTCTTTCTTCTTTGGCAATCAGACTAAGCAATGCTTCTGTCACTTCGGTAGGCTCAATTGAGCTGATTCTGACTCTGATAGATTCTGTCTTTTTTAAGATGTCTCGAATCAAATCAGGAAGAAGATATCCTTTTTTATGATCTAACCCGTACGATCCGATATGGATGCCTGTCAGAACGACTTCTTTAAACCCCTGATTTTCAAGCTCCGCCACTTCATGACATACCTCATCCGGAAGCATGCTTCGTATCGGGCCCCGGGTATAGGGAATGATGCAGTAGCTGCAAAACTGCTGACAGCCCTCCTGAATTTTTAGAAAAGCGCGCGTTCGCCTGATACGCCTTTTACTTTTTATTTTCTCAAACTCTTTTTCTTTCATAATATCATCAACGTATACTTTTTTTATACCGTCTTGCTGGTATTGCCTGAGATAGTCAACAAGTAAGGCTCGGTGTGTGTTACCAATAACCAGATCCACATCAAGCTTTTCTAAAATTTCATCAGATGATGACTGTGCGTAACAACCCATCACAATGACCGTATTATTTCGGGTTTGCCCGTGTTGCCGGGCCCTGCGAATCATTTGTCTCGATTTTCTATCCGCTGAGGATGTAACCGTACAGGTATTAATCACATAGACATCCGCGATTTCACTAAAATCAACCATTTCAAATCCGGCGTCTTCAAACATGCCTTCAGCAGCTTCGGTTTCGGTTTGATTGACTTTGCATCCCAATGTAAAAAATGCGGCTTTTTGTAACATGGTTTCACCCCAGTCTGTCATAATGGTACATCACACAAACGGTGGCTGCCACAGCCGCTGTTTCAGTGCGTAAAATCTGTTGCCCCAAAGAAACGGTCTTAACTCCGGACTCTTCTAGTAAACGGACCTCCGTGCTGTCAAATCCGCCCTCTGGCCCGATAAAGATGGTAATGGACTCAGGCTGATGCTCTTTAAGTACTTCTTTTAAAGAACCTGGTAGCGCCTCTTCCCAGAATAACAGTCTTAGATCGTTTCCGTTTTCTTCTGCAGCCATTTCAGAGATTTTTTTTACACCAGAGACCGTCATCACTGCCGGTGCTCCGGATTGCTTTGCTGCAGCCAGTGCAATTTTTTGCCAGCGGTCCACTTTCTTTTTGGCTTTATCTGCATCGAGCCGTACAATGGTGCGCATCGTCTCCAGCGGTACAATCTCAGACACCCCAAACTCTGCGGCTTTTTGAACCACCCAGTCCATTTTATCTCCTTTACAAAGACCCTGAACCAGCCTGATGGTTAACCCTGTTTTCTCAATCGGTTTTGCCGATGTAATTTTTAAGAGGGCTCTGCCGTCAGTTACTTTTTCGATCACAGTCTCATACTCTGTCTGTTGTTGATCAGAGACTAAGACCGAATCTCCGGCCTGATATCGCAGGGCATTAATCAGATGATTTGACTCCTGTGCATCAAGAAGTATTGTTTTACCCTGCACGGCTCGCTTGTTTATAAATATTTTTTTCATAACGCACGCCTTTGTAAAGCCAGGGCATACCAGCCCTCGCTGTCAAGTATTTCTAAAATGCGATATCCATGATTTTCTATTTCTGTCTTTACTTCATCTAATCGGTTTTCAATGATTCCGGATACAATCACAGTTCCCTGCTCATTGAGTCTCTCATCAATCTGAGGCAGCAAGCGCAGAATAATATCAGCTACAATGTTGGCAATTAGAACATCAGCTTTTAATGTGATATCAGAGAGCAAATCAGCTTGCCTTGTAATGACCACATCAGAGAGCTGGTTATTCGCTATATTTTCAGAGGCCACCTTAACAGCAAGATGATCATAATCACAGGCTAGCACTTTTTTAGCACCAAGCAATGCTGCCTGCAAAGCGATAATTCCGCTGCCGGTTCCTACATCAATGACCGTCGTATCTTCTTGCACATACTTTTCAGTCAACGTCATAGCCAAAGTCGTTGTCGCATGATTTCCGGTTCCAAAAGCCATCCCCGGATCAATATCGATCACGATCTCTTCTTCTGTTTTTTGATATGGCTCCCAGGACGGCTTAACCACAGTTTTTTGTCCCACTTTTACCACCTTAAAATATTGCTTCCAGACATTGGCCCAGTCTTCCTCATCGACAAGCGTCTCTTTAAACGACCAGGTAAAATCTGAAAATTTATCAGCTAGTTTTTGGATTTCGACGCGAAGAAGATCCATGGTCATTTCCAGTTCTTTAGTCACAGGAAAATAACCGGTCACACTGTAATCAACCGGCTTTTGATCGGGAATCAACTCCCATGCATCCCAGTGGCCGCTTAGGGTATAGTTTTCGACAAGATCGGGGTCCTCAATCACAGAACCCCCACTGCCTAATTCAGAAAAAATAGCCGCCACTTCTTCTAGATATTCTTTTTTAACATTAATGGTTACCTGTAGCCATTTCATGAAACCGTCTCCTTAGCCAAAAATATCCCTGACCTTATCAAAAAAAGATTTCTTTTCTGATGTAGGAATCGTATTTTGTTCTTCGCTGCATGTTTTACCGAACTCGGACAGTAATCCTTTTTGATGAGACGACAGGTTTCTTGGTGTCACCACATTAACCTGAACAAACTGATCACCATTAGCAAATGATCTTGGATTTTTTATTCCTTTTCCGCGAAGCCTGAATGTGGCTCCTGTCTGTGTTCCTTCCGGAATTGTCAGCTGCACCTTACCATGAAGAGTCGGCACTTCGATTTCAGCGCCTAAGGCCGCCTGAACAATGTTTATGTCTTTTTCTAAATAGATGTCATTATCATTACGTTTGAAATACTCATGCGGGCGCACACTGATAAAGATATATAAGTCTCCGGGAGGGCCACCGCGTTCTCCCGGTTCACCATCTCCGCTAATCCGGATTCTTGTTCCGGTATCAACGCCTGCCGGAATTTCGATGTCTTTCTTTTTAATTTCACGTGTTTTACCCTCACCTTCACAGGCCGGGCAGCTTTCTTTTATGATCTTACCCTGTCCGGCACAGGTCGGGCATGGTCTGACAGTCTGAAAATGACCGAATGCCGTACGCTGAGCCATGGTGACCTGACCGGTTCCCTGGCAGCTGCTGCAAGTTTCCGGGCTTGTGCCCTTTTTAGCACCTGACCCCTTACACTCAAGACAATCTTCCCAGTATGGAATTTCGATGGTTTTTGTTACACCAAATGCCGCTTCGTTAAAATCAATTTCCAGGTCATAACGAAGATCGGAACCCCTTCTTGGTCCGGAGCTTCTCCCTTGCGAAAAGCCTCCGAAAAACATATCAAAAATATCTTCAAAACCACCAAAACCTGCACTGTGGCTGGCAAAACCATTAGGATCAAGACCATCATGCCCGTAAGCATCATAGGTTTGTCTTTTTTGATTATCCGATAACACCTCATAAGCCTCGTTGACTTCTTTAAACTTCTTTTCTGCTTCTGCATCATCAGGATTTACATCCGGATGATATTTTCTGGCAAGAGTACGATATGCTTTTTTTAATTCTGCATCGGTCGCACTTTTTCCAACATTTAATATTTCGTAATAGTCCCGCTTAGCCACAAAGATCCTCCTCACTAAAATTCATCATTACATTATATCTTTTTTCTGCGCATATGAAAAGATGATGATACATAAATAAACAGGAGCATCGCTCCTGCTTATTTTATCTGTGCCCTTTATTTATTATCTTCATCGACCTCTGTAAATTCTGCATCGACCACATCATCATCGGCAGGGGCTTCCTGTTCCGAGCCTTCTTCACCGGCTTGTTGCTGACCTTCAGGAGCGTTTGGATCCTGATAGATCTTCTCGGAGACTTTAAAGACAAGTTCTGAAAGCTTTTCTGTCTTTTCTTTGATTTCATCAATATTTTTCTCTTCGATAGCTTTCTTTAAGACTTCTGTTATTTCTTCTATTTCCTGCTTTTCAGCCTCTTCAAGCTTGTCACCATGTTCTTTCATGGTTTTTTCTGTCTGATAAACCAGTGAATCTGCCTGGTTAATGGTTTCAATTTCTTCTTTTTTCTTACGATCTTCTTCGGCATTAGCTTCAGCATCTTTAACCATCTGATCGATTTCGTCCTCTGATAACCCACTGCTTGACGTGATCGTAATGCTCTGCTCTTTATTGGTTCCTTTATCAACGGCCTTAACATTAACAATACCGTTGGCATCAATATCAAAGGTTACTTCGATCTGAGGAAGACCTCTTGGTGCCGGCGGAATATCAGTCAGGTTAAAGCGTCCTAATGTCTTATTATCTTTGGCAAATTCTCTTTCACCCTGAAGAACATGAATTTCAACAGAAGTCTGACTGTCTGCAGCCGTGGAGAACACCTGACTCTTAGACGTCGGAATCGTTGTATTTCTTTCTATTAGCTTTGTTGTTACGCCACCTAATGTCTCAATACCTAAGGATAACGGCGTGACATCAAGTAGAAGAACGTCTTTGACATCTCCGGCTAACACACCTGCCTGAATGGCAGCACCTAAGGCCACACACTCATCCGGGTTAATGTCTTTGCTGGCTTCTTTACCCACAATGTCTTTAATGATATCCTGAATTTTTGGTATTCTGGTTGATCCACCGACTAAAAGAACTTTGTCGATATCACTTGGAGAGATACCGGAATCTTTCAATGCCTGTTTTGTCGGCCCTTTTGTTTTTTCAAATAAGTCTTCACATAATTCTTCAAATTTTGCACGGCTTAATGTCAAGTCTAAATGCTGAGGACCCTCTGCCGTAGCGGTAATAAACGGAAGATTAATGTTTGTGGTCATGACTGATGAAAGTTCCATTTTTGCTTTTTCTGCAGCTTCTTTTAATCTTTGCAGTGCCATTTTATCTTTTGATAAATCAACGCCTGTCTGCTTTTTAAACTCGGCTGTCATCCACTCGATGATCTTATCATCAAAGTCATCACCACCAAGACGATTGTTTCCGCTTGTCGCTTTTACTTCAAAGACCCCGTCACCAAGTTCAAGGATCGATACGTCAAAAGTACCACCACCAAGGTCATAAACCAGTACGGTTTTGTCGCCTTCCTTATCAATACCGTAGGCTAACGCTGCTGCTGTCGGCTCGTTGATAATACGAAGAACTTCAAGACCGGCAATTTTACCGGCATCTCTAGTCGCCTGTCTTTGACTATCAGAAAAATATGCAGGAACTGTAATAACTGCCTGGCTTACGGTCTCGCCAAGGTAACTTTCGGCATCGGCCTTTATCTTGCCAAGAACCATCGCTGAAATTTCCTCTGGAGAGTACTCTTTATCATCAACCTTCACCTTATAATCTGTACCCATTTGTCTTTTAATGGAGCTGATAGTTTTATCCGGATTTGTAACTGCCTGACGTTTTGCTACCTGACCAACAAGTTTACCATCTTTTGTAAACGCGACCACCGATGGAGTGGTTCTGTTTCCCTCTGCGTTGGCAATAACAACTGGCTTTCCGCCTTCTAAAAATGCCACGCACGAATTTGTTGTACCTAAGTCAATACCTATTACTTTACTCATATAGACATGCCTCCTGATTTTTTTATATATTTTTTATTTCTTTTTCTCAAAAAAAATTACTACTTTGACACTTTTACAAGTGCCGGTCTGATGACTTTATCATTAAAGATGTAGCCGGTTCTCATAACCTCTACAACCATATCGGACTCAGTTTCGTTTGTTTCAACGATTTCTACGGCTTCATGAAAGTTTGGGTCAAACGTCTGATTAACCGCCTCTATTTTTTCAAGACCTGCATTTTTAAGCGTATACTCCAGCTGATCCTGAATCATCGTAAAGCCTTTTAGAAACTTTTGAAGCTCTGCATCCTCTGTGGTAACCTTTGTGGCTCTTTCAAAATTATCAAAAACAGGGATGATCTCACATAACAAATTTTCATTGGCATACTTGGCAAAATCCATTTTATCCTTATGCGCTCTTTTCCTTAGATTTTCCATATCCGCTCTAAGTCGCATGTTCTCTCTTTCTAGCTCCTTACACTTCTGTTCTGTCTGCTCCTCAGGCGAGAGGGTTTCAGCGGATGGCTGATCATCATTTGGCATTGGACCATTTTCCTGATTTTGCTGATCTGTTGTATCCTTTATGTTTTCATCTGACATTTCTTCACCACCATTATTTTTTTTGCTCCAGCATGTCTGAAATTAAATCCAACAGCGAGATCGTACCGGAATAATCCATTCGTTTTGGGCCAATAATGCCCAAAATACCTTCAAGATCGCCGCGGAAATTATACTTTCTTTTAATAATGCTGCAGTCTTTAATTTCATCCTGCTCATTTTCTTTTCCGATGTAGACTTCATAGTCATCATCCTGAAGGCTCTTTACCAGAATGTTTTCCAGTATTTTTTTATCATCAAAAAAAGCAAGAATGCTTCTTACCTTTTTGACATCATGGAATTCAGGTTCATTAAGCATCTGTATAAGTCCTGTAAGATGAATCCTGTGTTCTTTGTTCTTATGCATCCTGTCTTCAATGGCTTCAAGAACGGCGGTCAGTATCTCTTTTTGCTTTAACAACTCATGATATACTTCCGCAATCAGTGTCTTATTCCAATCAGAAATCTTCTTACCTGAAAGCTTACTGTTAATCACATTAGTAATCAATTCCAGATCGCTTTCTAAAAAACCGGACGGAATATCAATAAATACATTCTCAACCTGACGGTTTTCTGTAATTAAAATTAAAAGCGCCTTGGTGTCTTCTACTTTGAGCATACGTATCATTGACAAAGACAATTTTTCTGCGCCGGGCGCTAAGACCAGTGAAGGATACCTTGTAATCCTTGCAATCAGCTCCATAGATACCGCAATCGCATCATCAAATTTATTGATCTTACCCCTGAAAGAAGATACCACCAGCCTTTCAACGGCATCATCAAGTTTGTTTTTTTTCATGATGTAGTCTACATAGTAACGATACCCGGAATCAGACGGCATTCTGCCCGCTGAAGTATAGGGTTGCTCAATGTAGCCCATCTCTTCTAAGTCTGACATTTCGTTTCTGATGGTTGCCGGACTGATATTAAGATCATATTTTTTTGAAATGGTCCTTGAACCTACAGGTTCTGCTGTTGAAATGTAGTCAAGAATAATTGCTTCAAGGATTTTTCTTTTTCTTTCATCCATTCGCATCACCTTTTTTGTTAGCACTCTTTAGCAATGAGTGCTAATGCCTATTAAAAAAATAATATATTTTAGTTTTTTTGTCAACCTTTAGACGATAAATTCTTCAAATACCAGGTTTCCAAGCAAACGTCCTTTACTTGTAAGAAAGACGCGCTTTTCTTCGATGACCACCAGTCCCTGGCTGATCATTTTTTCAGTTTGTTT